>JBKBUS010000384.1:0-2248 GCA_046290035.1 Brevundimonas sp. | reverse complement strand
CGACAAGCTGCCCGCGGGCACCGTCGTCCAGCACTGGTCGGACGCCAAGCCCGCGCAGGCCGCCGCCGCCAATCCCCAGGCGCCGCGCCAGTCGGTGGAGTAGGCGGTGACCAACCGCCTCAGCCGGCTCAATGACGGAATGTCGGCGCTGACCATGGCCGCCCCCCTTACGGGCCTGTTCGAGATCGACGGCGCGGTTCCGATGGAGTCCTACGCCCTGGCGTTCCTGATCTTCGGCCTGAGGGTGAAGTTCTGGATCGACGACATGGACTTCTTCGACGACCTGGCCAAAGGGGCCGAGCGTCGCGACCTGAGGTTCCGCGTGGGGGTGCTCCTGGCGCTGGTCAGCTGGACCTTCTTCATCCTGGCCGGCGTGACGGTCGGGCGGCCGCCGATGTCGGCCGGGCTGCTGATGGCCGCGCTCGCCGTCTCGCTGATCTGGATCGTGGTCGAGCAGCTCGGCGACAAGGGTTACAAGGTCCAGCTGGACTGGATATGGGGGACGGCGGGGTACCTGTCGGGGGCCGGGCTCATCGCGCTGTCGCCCCGGCTGGCGACGGCCACGCTGGGGGAGGGCGACCTTCAGCGGGCGGGCCTGATGATCCTCGCCGCGACGCTGGCGGTGGAGATCATACGCGCCGACTGGACGCCGGCCGCGCTGAAGCCCTCCGACTTGGCAAAGCCGTCCAAGCCCGGCTAATCAGCGGCATGACCGACGCCGCCTCCGCCGACACGCCCCCCGACCGCCTTTCGGTCGATCCCGACAGCCCGTTCCATGACGCCGAGGTCCTGGCGCGCGACGTCGGCGTGCGCTTCAAGGGCGAAGAGAAGACCAACGTCGAGGAGTACTGCGTGTCCGAGGGCTGGGTGCGCCTGGCCGTCGGCAATCGCGTGGACCGTCGCGGCAAGCAGCTGACCATCAAGCTCCAGGGTCCGGTGGAGCCGTTCTACCGCAACCGCTGACGCGCCTTTACCCCGCGAGGGCGGGACGACTAGTTTGGCCGGACGTGTTCCGGCGGAGGTCCCTCGCGTGTCCCTGATCAAGCCCATCCTCTCGGCCGGCGTTTCGCTGGCGCTTCTGGCTGGGCCCGTGACCGCCCAGGACGCCGAGGCGATCCGCACCGCCGAGGCCCTGCGCGATCGCGCGCTTCAGGGCTCGGGCGCCTATGAGATCGTGGAGGATCTGACGACCCGCTTCGGGGCGCGTCCGGCCGGCACGGCGTCGGAGCAGGCCGCCGCGCGCTGGGGCGCCGACCAGTTCCGCGCCTGGGGCTTCTCGAACGTCGCGGTCGAGTCCTTCCCGCTGTCGGCCTGGCGGCGCGGCGAGGAGCGGGTCGAGGTGCTGTCGCCCGCGCCCCAGCGGCTGGTGGTCACCGCCCTGGGCGGCTCGGTCGCGACGCCGGAAGGCGGGGTCGAGGGCGAGGCGGCGATCTTCCGCACCTATCAGGAGCTTCTGGACGCGCCCGAGGGGTCGCTGAGGGGCAAGATCGCGGTGGTGCTGCAGGACACGCCGCGCGCCCAGGACGGCGCCGGCTACGGCTCCACCAGCCTGATCCGGTTCCAGGGCCCGACCGAGGCGGCGCGGCGTGGCGCGGTCGGCTTCCTGCTGAGGTCGCTGGGCACTCACGACCACCGCTTCGCCCACACCGGGGCCACGCGCGTCGGCGAGGGCACGATCCCGGCGTTCGCCGTCAGCCCGCCCGACGCGGACCAGCTGCTGAGGCTGCGCGACGCCGGGCTGGGGACGGTGCGCCTGAGGCTGTTCGCCGACGTCGGCTTCCTGGAGACCTCGACGTCGCAGAACGTGATCGGCGAGGTGGTCGGCGACGAACGGCCCGAGGAGGTGATCGTCATCGGCGGCCACCTGGATAGCTGGGACCTGGGCACCGGCGCGATCGACGACGGCGCGGGCGTGGCGATCACGGCGGCGGCCTTGAAGCTGATCGCCGACCTGCCCGAGCGGCCCGCGCGTACGATCCGTGTGGTCTGGTGGGGCGCCGAGGAGGTCAGCCAGCCGCCGCCTCTGCCGGGTCTGGCGGGCGCGCGCCACTACGCCGAGACGCGCCGCGGCCAGGCGGCGAACCATGTGGCCGTCAGCGAGAGCGATTTCGGCGCGGGACCGATCTATGCGCTGGCGCTGCCCGCGAACGCGGACGCCGAGTTCCGCCAGGCGGCGATGCGGGTTCTGACGCCGCTGGGCGTCTATTTCGACGGGACGCCGGCGCGGGGCGGCGCCTCTTCCGGCGTG
>JBKBUS010000027.1:0-10079 GCA_046290035.1 Brevundimonas sp. | reverse complement strand
AACCTGGTCGCCGTCATCTCGAACGGCACGGCGATCCTGGGCCTGGGCAACCTCGGCCACATGGCGTCCAAGCCCGTGATGGAGGGCAAGGCGGTCCTGTTCAAACGCTTCGCCGACGTCGACAGCTTCGACGTGGAGGTGAAGACCACCGACCCCGACGAGTTCGTCACGGTCGTGAAGAACATCGGCGACACCTGGGGCGGCATCAATCTGGAGGACATCAAATCTCCGGAGTGCTTCATCATCGAGAGCCAGCTCCAGGACGTGCTGGACATCCCCGTCTTCCATGACGACCAGCACGGCACGGCGATCATCTCGACCGCGGCCCTGATCAACGCCTGCGAGATCACCGGCCGGAACATCGAGGACGTGAAGGTCGTGCTGGTGGGCGCCGGCGCCGCCGGCCTGTCCTCCATCGGGCTGATGAAGGCGATGGGCGTGCGGCCCGAGAACACCACCGTCGTCGACCTGGCCGGCGTGGTCTACCGCGGCCGGACCGAGCACATGGACCAGTGGAAGGCCGTCCACGCCACCGACACGAACAAGCGCACGCTGGCTGAGGCGATGGTCGGCGCCGACGTGGTGCTGGGCCTGTCGGCCAAGGGCGCGATCACGCCCGAGATGGTCGCCTCCATGGCGGACAAGCCGATCATCTTCGCCATGGCCAACCCGGATCCGGAGATCACCCCGGAAGAGGTTCACGCCGTGCGCCCGGACGCCATCGTGGCGACGGGGCGGTCCGACTACGCCAACCAGGTCAACAACGTGCTGGGCTTCCCCTACATCTTCCGCGGCGCGCTGGATGTGCGGGCCCGGCGGGTGAACCACGAGATGAAGATCGCCGCCGCCCGCGCGCTCGCGGCGTTGGCGCGCGAGGACGTGCCGGACGAGGTGGCCATGGCCTATCGCGGCCGGCGGCTGAAGTTCGGGCCGGACTACATCATCCCCACGCCGTTCGACCCCCGACTGATCTGGTACGTGCCGCCGTTCGTGGCCCAGGCGGCCATGGACACCGGGGTGGCGCGAAAGCCCATCGAGGACATGGACGCCTATCGGACCGAGCTGCGCCAGCGGCTGGATCCGTCCGCGGCCCTGATGCAGAAGATCGCCTCGGCGGTGCGCGCGGCGCCCAACAAGCGGGTGGTGTTCGCCGAGGGCGAAGAGCCGGCGGTGATCCGCGCGGCCTGGGCCTTCAAGCAGTCCGAACTGGGCACGCCGATCCTCGTGGGGCGCGAGGACCTGATCCGCCAGAACGCCGTCGAGGCCGGCCTGCGGTTCGACGAACTGGGCATCGAGATCGTCAACGCCCGTGTCTCCGAGCACAATACGCTGTACACGGACAGCCTCTACGAGCGGCTGCAGCGGCGCGGCTACCTGCGGCGCGATGTGCAGCGGATGATCAACCAAGACCGCAACTACTTCGCCGCCGCCATGGTCAGCCATGGCCACGCGGACGCGGTGGTCACCGGCGTGACCCGCAACTTCAACATGGTGCTGAAGGAGGTCCGCCGCGTCCTGGACGTGAAGGAGCGGCTGATCGGCCTGTCGATCCTTCTGGCCAAGGGCCGCACCCTGTTCGTCGCCGACACCTCGATCCACGAACTGCCGGACGCGGAGGAACTGGCCGAGATCGCCATCCAGGCGGCCGCGACCGTGCGCAAGCTGGGCCGCAATCCGCGCGTGGCCTTCCTCAGCTATTCGACCTTCGGCAACCCGCCCGGCGACCGGGGGGAGAAGGTGCGCGAGGCCATCCGCATCCTCGACGCCAAGGGGGTGGACTTCGAATACGAGGGCGAGATGCCGCCCGAGATCGCGCTCGATCCGGACGCGCGGTCGAACTATCCGTTCATGCGCCTGTCCAAGGACGCCAACGTCCTGGTCATGCCGGCCATCCACTCCGCCTCGATCTCGACCCGCCTGGTGCAGGCGCTGGGTGGCGCGACCGTGATCGGTCCGCTGCTGGTGGGGCTGGAGAAATCGGTCCAGATCGTCAGCCTGGGGGCGTCGGTCTCGGAGATCATCACCGCCGCGACCTTCGCCGCCTATGAGGAGGGCGTCGCCGACGAGGACCCGCCCGAGCCGATCCGGGCGGCCGCGCAGCGGGAGCCGGAGGCGGTGGAGCCCGCCCCGACGCCCCGCCCGCGCACGTCTGTGCCGCCGACGTCCTGAGGCGTCAGGCCTCGGTCTTTGGCGGTTCGGCCTGCTGACGCCGGGCGACCGTGAAGGCCAGCCCGACGGCGATGACGCCGATGATCACCGAATAGGTGAAGAAGGTCACATAGCCGGCTCCGAGCGAGACGGGCGTGACGCCTGCGATCTCGGCCCCCTTGGCGAGCGATCCCTCCGGCAGGCCGGCGAACAGGGGCCTGAAGACGGCGGTCGGCCCGCCCATCTCCGCCATGCGCGCGGAGCCTTCCACGATGCGGCCGGACTGGGAGGCCAGGATCTTGCCGAAGATGGCGTAGAGCGAGCTGAACAGGGCGTACTGGGTCGCGGTGAAGCCCGAGGCCGTCAGGCTGGACATGTAGACGATCAGGGCCGTGCCCGCGACGCCGGTGGCGAAGTTGTCGATGGTGATGGCCGCATAGAGCGCGGGCATGCTGGGCCCCTGGGTCGCCAGCCAGATGAAGACGAGGTTGGACAGCGGGCTGGCGAAGACCCCGATCACCATGGTGCGCACGATGCCGAGGCGGCTCACCAGCCAGGCGCCGGCGGCGATGCCGGCCATGGAGGCGACGACGCCATAGACTTTCCGCACCTCGGCGATCTGGGTCAGGGTGAAGCCGAGGTCCTGATAGAACGGGTTCATGATGTTCAGGACGAAGTCCGACAGCCGGTACATGCAGATCAGCGCCAGGATCAGCAGCCCGAACCGAGGGCCGAAGCGCCGGAAGAAGTCGCCGAGCGGCTCGCCGTAGGCGCGACGCAGATACGCCCCCGGCCGGGTCGGAGCGCCCGGCAGCGGCACGCAGGCGAGGGCGATCAGCCCCAGCCCCGCCAGCACGGCCGGGAACTGGATGAAGATGCCGGTCTCGCGCGCTTCCCAAACCGCCTTGAAGGCCTCGGCCTGGGCCGGCGTCTGGCCGAACCCGCCGGCCAGGATGTTGAGGAAGGTCGCGTTGGCGGCTAGCCCGGAGCCGGCCAGCAGGGCGCCGCCGAGGATCAGCAGCCCCCGCCCGGCCCATTCGATCACCTCCAGCGCCGGCCTGGCTTCCATGCCCTCGGTGAAGCGGGTCGGCGGGCGATTGTAGGCTTCGCGGGGCGCCAGCAGCGTCGCGCCCACTGCGACGAGCATGCATGCCGCCATCACCGCATAGGAGAGGTTCCAGCCGTAGGCGTCGGCCAGGACCAGCGGCAGCGCGCCCGCCACGATCATGGCGATGCGGAAGCCCCACTGATAGGCCGCCGCCATGGTGCCGTAGAAGGTCTCGTCGACCACCTCGATGCGCCAGGCGTCGATGGCGATGTCCTGGGTCGCGCCGCAGAAGCCGGTCAGCACCGCCAGGAGAGCCACTTGACCAAGGTTGATCGAAGGGTTGGACCCGGCGATCGCCCACAGGCCGAGCACGATCAGGCCCTGCATCAGCAACATCCACGAGCGCCGCTGACCCAGCAGTCGATACAACAGAGGCAGCTTGAGGCGATCCACCACCGGCGCCCAGACGAACTTGAGCGCGTAGGACAGGGTCGCCAGGGCGAACACGCTGATGGTCGACAGGTCCAACTCCGCCTCGCGGAGCCAGGCTGACAGGGTGTCGAAGATCAGGAAGAACGGCAGGCCCGCCGAAGCCCCGAGAAGCAGCATCACGAACACCCGTCGGTCGCGCAGCGACTTGACGAATTCCCAGGTGGTGAGCCGCTTGTTCTCGCTCATGAAGGCGTCCCTCTCGACGCCCCCCGGCGTCTATCCGGCGGCGACCTTGGCGCGGTTGTCGGCTCGCGTCCAGCGGGCCAGCGCGGCGCGGAGCGCCTCCAGCTCCAACGGCTTGGCCAGATGGTCGTCCATCCCGGCCTCCAGACAGGCCTTGCGGTCCTCGGGGAAGGCGTTGGCGGTGACGGCGATGATCGGCGTGCGGTCGCCGCGGGCCCGAAGCGCGCGGGCCGCCGTCGGCCCGTCCATGCCCGGCATGCGCATGTCCATCAGCACGAGGTCGTAGCGGGCCTGGGCCAGCGCGGCCAACACCTCCTGGCCGGACCCGGCGGTCTCGACCACGCAGCCCTCGCGACGCAACAGCGTCTTGGCCAGAAGCGCCCCGACCGGATTGTCCTCGGCCAGCAGGACCCGAAGGCCGTGGAAGCGGACCGGGGTGATGCGGTCGTCGTCGGCGGGGGGCGGCGGAGGCGGCCCGGGGCGGCGCATCGCGGTCGCGCCAGCGCCGGCCGCGGCCAGGACCCGCTCGATCAGCGAACCGGGCCGGAGCGGCTTGATGAGGTAGCCGTGATAGCCCATCGCGCGGTAGCGGGGGATCAGGTCGCGAGCCTCCGGCGCCAGCAGCACGATCGCCTGACCGCCCGACGGACGCGCCACGGGCGGCGCACCGGGGCCGGCCGCATGGTCGACCAGCCACACCTGCGGCGTCGGCGAGGTCCGGGCCCCGGCGGTCTTCGCCTGGCTGTCGGCGGTCATGCGCAGGATGGGGTTGTCCGAGCAGATGCCGATGTCGAGCCCCTTGAGCGGCCTTGAGGCGACGGGCGCAGCGCCCGCCGACTGGAACTCGGCCTCAAAGCTGAAGCGCGCGCCGCCCCTGTCGCAGCCTTTTCGGTGAGGGCGGTCGGTGACGGCCACGGAGCCGCCCATCGCCTCGGCGAGACGGCGCACGACGGCCAGCCCCAGCCCGGCTCCGTCGTGGCGCACGGCGTCGCCGCCGACGGCGTGGCCGAACTCCTCGAAGATGCGGGTCCGCGCGTCGACGGGCACGCCCGGTCCGGTGTCGTCGACGCGGAAGGCCAGCCGCGCCCCCTGTTCGGCGTCGCCGACGCGCTCGACATGAATCCAGACGCCGCCCCGGTCGGTGAACTTCACCGCGTTGCCGGCCAGGTTGAACAGCACCTGCCGCAGGCGGCCCTCGTCGGCCAGGATAGCGGGCACGTCCGGCGCCACGGTCCAGGCGATCTCCAGGCCCTTGTCGAAGGCGCGCGGGGCCAGAAGCTCGGCGACCCCCTGCACCAGGGTGGGGACTTCGACGCGGCTCAGATCGAACTCCAGCCGGCCGGCGTCCAGCCGGGCGTAGTCCAAGAGGTCGTTGACGAGGCCGAGCAGATGTTCGGCCGAGCCCTTGGCCGCGTCCAGATAGGCGCGCTGGGCCCCGTCCAGCCGGGTGCGCGACAACAGGCCCAGCATGCCGATGACGCCGTTCAGAGGCGTGCGCATCTCGTGGGACATGAGCCGCAGGAACTGGTCCGGCGCGCCCTCCGCCGTCCGGCGTTCGTCTGGTCTGCGATCGTCGCCCCGCGCCATGCCGCACTCCGTCATTCGAGCGGAGGCTAGCGCTGAAGCGTTAAGAGCGGCTCAAGCGCCCGATCAGCCGACCTTCACCCCGCGCCAGAAGGCGATGCGGTCCTTGATCTCGGCCGCCGCGGACTTCGGTTCGGGATAGTACCAGGCGGCGTCCGGGTTCTCCGCGCCGTCGACGACGAGGGTATGGTAGCGCGCCGTACCTTTCCACGGACAGACCGAGGTGGTCGCGCTGTCCGTCAGGTACTCGGCCTTCACCGAAGCGCGTGGAAAGTAGTGGTTGCCCTCGACCACCACCGTGTCGTCCGACTGGGCGATGACCGCCCCGTTCCAGGTGGCCGTGACCATGGCGGGCTTCCTTCTCCGGTTCAGGTCTTGAGACGATAGCCGGTCCGGAAGATCCAGGCGACGATCGCCAGGCACGTCAGGAAGAAGCCAAGTGTCGCAACCAGGCTGATCCCCACCGCCACGTCGCCCTCGCCGAAGAATGACCAGCGGAAGCCGGAGATCAGATAGACCACCGGGTTGAACAGGCTGACCGTGCGCCAGGCGGGCGGCAGCATGTCGATGGAATAGAAGGCCCCGCCAAGGAACGTCAGGGGCGTCACGATCAGCATGGGGACGAAGTTCAATTGCTCGAAGCTCTGCGCCCAGATGCCGATGATGAAGCCGAACAGGCTGAAGGTGGCCGAGATCAGCACCAGGAAGCCGATCATCCAGACCGGGTGCAGGATCTGAAGCGGCACGAACAGGGCGGCGGTCGCCAGAATGATCAGGCCCAGGATCAGCGACTTGGTCGCCGCCGCCCCGACGTAGCCGAGCACCGTTTCGAGCGGAGAGATGGGCGCTGAAAGCAGCTCGTAGATCGTGCCGGTGAACTTGGGGAAGTAGATCCCGAACGAGGCGTTGAAGATCGAATTGGTGAACAGGCTCAGCATGATCAGCCCCGGCACCAGGAAGGCGCCGTAGGGCACATCCGACACCTCGGTCATGCGACTGCCGATGGCGGCGCCGAACACGACGAAATACAGCGAGGTGGTGATCACCGGGGTGATGATCGACTGCCAAAAGGTGCGCAGCGCGCGCGCCATCTCGAAGCGGTAGATGGCCCAGACCCCGTAACCGTTGAACGCCATCACGCCGCCTCCCGCCCGTCGTGGACCAGGCCCACGAAGATGTCCTCCAGCGAGCTCTGCCGGGTCGACAGATCCTTGAAGCCGAGGCCGAGGTCGCTCATCCGCCGCAGCAGGGACGGCACGCCGGTCCGCTCCGCGTTGGCGTCGAAGACGTACTCCAGTTCATGGCCTTCGGCCTTCAGCTCGAGCGACCACTCCGACAGCTCCGGAGGCAGGGCCGCCAGCGGCTCCTGCAGCTGCAGCGTCAGGGTCTTCTTGCCGAGCCGCTTCATCAGGGTGGTCTTCTCCTCGACGATCACCAGCTGGCCCTTCAGGATCACGCCCACCCGGTCGGCCATCTCCTCGGCCTCCTCGATGTAGTGGGTGGTCAGGATGATCGTGACGCCCTGATCGCGCAGACGGCGCACGAGCGCCCACATGTCGCGACGCAGCTCCACGTCCACGCCGGCGGTCGGTTCGTCCAGGAACAGGATGTCGGGCTCATGGCTCAGCGCCTTGGCGATCATGACCCGGCGCTTCATGCCGCCGGACAGGGTCATGATCTTGGCGTCCTTCTTGTCCCACAGGCTCAGGTCCCTGAGCACCCGCTCGATGTGGGCCGGGTTCGGCGCCTTGCCGAACAGGCCGCGGCTGAAGCTGACGGTCGACCACACGGTCTCGAAGGCGTCGGTGGTCAGCTCCTGCGGCACCAGGCCGATCGCCTGGCGCGCCTTCCGGTAGTCCTTCTGGATGTCATGGCCCTCGGCGCGCACCACGCCGCTCGTCGGCGTGACGATGCCGCAGATGATGGAGATCAGGGTCGTCTTGCCCGCGCCGTTGGGGCCCAGCAGGGCGAAGATCTCGCCCTTGCCGATGGTCAGGTCGACGCCCTTCAACGCCTTGAGCCCGGATTTGTAGGTCTTGGTCAGACCCTCGACCTCGATCACCGGCTGCATGCGTGGCTGACCTTCCCCTGCGTCGCGAGGCCGCAGATAGGCCGCGCGACGACGGTCCTCAAGGGCGAGCGGAGCCTTTCGCCCGGCGGCGGGTTCTTGCGCCCATGACCGCCGCGCAGATCGACCGCATCGCCGCCGACCTGACACGCGGAGCCCGACGGCTGATCCGGCGTCTGCGTCGCCCGCACATGTCCCTGCCGACGGGCTGGCTCGAATTGGCGGCGCGGGTCGGCTACGGTGCGCGCGGCTTCGTCTATCTGACCGTCGGGCTGATCACGGTGCTGGCGGCGGTCGACGTGCTGGGCGAGGCGGCCGGCACGAGCGAGGCCGCCGCGGCGGTCGCCCGCCAGCCGTTCGGGCGTCTGTGGCTGATCCTGCTGGGGACCGGCCTGTGGGCCTTCGTCCTGTGGCGCGCCCTTCAGGCGGTGCTGGACGCCGATCGCCAGGGTCATTCGGCCAAGGCCCTGGCGACCCGAGCGGGGCAGGCGCTGAGCGGCGTCTTCTACGCCCTGATCGCCTCGACCGTGTTCGAGCTGCTGGACGAGATCGAGACCACGCCGACGGCCGAGTCGACCGCGGAGAACCAGGAGAAGGCGGCGATGCTGCTGGCGCTGCCGTTCGGGGACCTTCTGCTGTGGGCCGTCGGTTTCGCCATCCTGGCCATCGGGGCGGGCAACATGGTCCGGGCGGTCATGGACGACTTCACTGACGGCTTGGGCTGCTCCGCGCGTCTGCGGCGGCGGCTCTCGATGCTGGCGCGCGCGGGCTACGGGGCGCGGGGGCTGGCTTATCTGCCGCTCGCGGCCTTCACCCTGGTGGCCGCCCACCGCAGTTCGAGCGCCGAGGTGACCAGCTTCGGCGATGCGCTGCAGACGCTGGAGGGGATGCCCGCGGGCTCCTGGCTTCTGGCGGCGACCGGGGCGGGTCTGATGGCGTTCGGCGCCTTCGCCTTCGTGGAGGCGCGCTTTCGCCGCATCCGGGAGCCGCGCCTGCCCAGGTGAGACGTCTTGCGTCGGTCGCGCCCGCGGGTCCACGCTGACGCCGGTTCTGGGAGCCCGCCATGAAGCGCCTCGTCGTCCTGGTCGCCGCCGCCGTCCTCGCCGCCTGCTCGTCCGGGCCGCTCGTGCCGGAAAGCCAGAGGTTCGGGCCGTCGCCGACCCTGCCCGAGCCGAGCAACCGGCTGCTGCCGCTGGTCAAAATCGCGCCGGTCGCTCGCTGGAGCGAAGGCCGCGCCCCGACGCCCGCGTCCGGCCTGCGGGTGCAGGCCTTCGCGGAGGGGCTGGATCATCCTCGGTGGCTCTATGTCCTGCCGAACGGCGACATCCTGGTCGCCGAGACCAACGCGCCGCCGAAGCCGGAGAACCTCGGCGGGGGGCTGCGCGGCTGGATTACGCGTCTGGTCATGGCCAGGGCCGGCGCGGGCGTTCCGAGCGCGAACCGCATCAGCTTGCTGCGCGACGCCGACGGCGACGGCGTGGCGGAGATCAAGACCGCCTTCCTGGAGAACCTGTTCTCGCCGTTCGGCATGGCTCTGGTCGGCGATCGGCTCTACGTGGCCAATGCGGACGCGCTGGTCAGCTTTCCTTATCGCGAGGGTCAAATCCGCATCGACGCACCCCCCGTGAAGGTCGCCGACCTGCCCGCAGGCCGCAATCATCACTGGACCAAGAGCCTTGTCGCCAGCCCGGACGGCCGGCGGCTGTATGTGGGCGTCGGCTCAAACTCCAACATCGCCGAGCACGGCATGGCGGAGGAAATGAACCGGGCCGCGATCCTGGAGATCGATCCCGCGACGGGCGTGACGCAGGTCTACGCTTCGGGCCTGCGCAATCCCGTTGGGTTGGACTGGAACCCGGTGACCGGCGAGCTCTGGACCGCCGTCAACGAGCGCGACGAGCTCGGCAACGATCTCGTGCCCGACTATATGACGTCGGTCCGGCGCGGCGACTTCTACGGCTGGCCGTGGAGCTACTGGGGCCGGACCGTCGATACCCGCGTCAGGCCCCGAAACCCTGAGATGGTCGCCCGGGCCCTCGCGCCGGACTATGCGCTGGGGGCGCACACGGCCTCGCTCGGCCTGGCCTTCTCCGCCGGCGCGGCGCTCGGGCCGGATTACGCCGAGGGCGTCTTCGTCGGTCAGCACGGCTCGTGGAATCGCCGGCCGCCCAGCGGCTACAAGGTGATCTTCGTGCCGTTCGAGAACGGTGCTCCGGCGGGGCTGCCGCGCGACGTGCTGACCGGCTTTCTGAATGCGGACGGCGAGGCGCAGGGTCGCCCGGTCGGCGTCGTGATCGACCGTCGCGGCGGGCTCCTGGTCGCGGACGACGTCGGCAACGTCATCTGGCGGGTCTCCCGCGCAGGCGGATGACGTGCGAACGCCCTCCCGCGGGCGGGAGGGCGTCCTGGCGTTCGGCCGGCGCGATCAGGCGTCGGGAACCTGCACCACGATCGGGGCCGGCTCGGCGCTCGTCGGGCTCACCCTGACCTGCGGCGCGGGTTCGTAGGGGCGCGGGCCCGCCGGTTCCGGCGCGGGGTCAGGTTCGGCCGCCGGCT
>JBKBUS010000026.1:411-10079 GCA_046290035.1 Brevundimonas sp. | reverse complement strand
GGCGCCTGGAGAACGGTTCCGCCTCAGACCTCGAACACCCGGTACGGCGTCTCGCCGAGCGTCCTAAGCACCGGCAGGGCGACGTTGTAGACCGGCACGCCGCGGTTGGTGGTCCCCGCGGGGGCGCCGCGGTGGGCGTGGCCGTGCACCACCAGCTTGACGTTGTCGTAGCGATCGATGGTCTCCGCCAGCCTGGATGAGCCCAGGAAGGCGTGAATCTCCGGCGGTTCGCCGATCACGGTCTCGGCGATCGGCGCATAGTGCAGCAGGACCACCGCCCGTTCGGTCCGCAGCGTCCGGATCGAGGTCTCGATGTGGTTGGCGTCCTCGACCGCCGCCTGCACGAAGGTCTTGACCGCCGCCTCGCCGAAGGCGCTCAGCATGTAACGCCCGAAGCCGCCGACGAAGCCCTTGCCGCCGGCGAAGCCCACCCCCTCGATTTCATAGGCGCGGCCGTCGCCGATCATCTTCACGCCCGCCTCGCAAAGCATGTCCATGACCACGTCGGGCTGACCGCACTCATGTTCGTGGTTGCCCATCACGCCGACCATGGGGATGCGGCAGCGGCGGATGTCCTCGGCCAGGATTTCGACCTCGCGGGTCTTGCCGAAGTTGACCAGATCGCCGCACAGGCACAGCACGTCGGCGTCCTCGTGCACCCGCTCGAAAAGGTCGCGGAAGGGGTGAGGCCCGGAGCCCTCGCCCACGTGCAGGTCGCCGACCGCGGCGACGCGCAGCTTGCGATCCGGCCCAGGCCCCAACCCCGGTTGAGGCGTCTGGGGGTCAGTGGACGGGGTCATGGCGCTCCTCCAGCCCCTTGCCCACCACGTCGCCGAAGCCCCATTCGGAGATGTCGGCGATATAGTCGCGCGGGCTGAACAGGCGTCCGCGACAGACCTTCACCCGCGGCGGCGGCAGGGCGACCTGGGCGGCCAGCCGCTCGGCGAGTTCGGTCATCAGCCAGCCCGGCACCCGATCCCGCTCGGTCGGATAGGCGAAGCGGAAGTTCAGGAGGTGGGCCATCAGCACCTCCCAGTAGAGGTCCATCTGGTTGAGCAGGCTCTTCCAGTCGATCGACTCGGCCTGTTTCAGGATCACGTGGTTCACGTCCGCGCCGTCGTAGCGGTAGCGGTCCTGGATGAAGACCTTGGACAGGATCAGCGCCGTCGGCGGGGTGATCTCCACCTCGTGGCCGTAGACGGTGATCTTATCGCCGCCGAACCAGCTGTCGTTGACCGCGATGGTGCCGTTCGACATGGCGAAGATGACGTCGAAGAAGTGCTTGTCGTCCTTCCAGACCTTGGCGATCCAGCGCTCGTCCTCCACGTCGGTGCGATAGCCGCGCGCCTTGAAGAAGGCGAGGATGCGAGGGTAGTCGCCGGGCTTGCAGAAGACGTCCAGATCCTTGGTCGGCCGCCGGATGCCCGTATAGGCCGCGACCGCGTAGGTGCCGGACAACAGGAACGGGATCCCGGATTCCTTCAGGAGCCGCAGCGACTCCTCGTAGAAGTCGAGCGCCTCGGGCGGGGGTTCGAAGGTGGGGTCCGTCAGGACGTCCGACATCACATAAGTCTCTGGTCGAATGAGGGTTCGGGAACGGACGGCTTGACGCTCCGGTTCCGCCCCGCTTCAGCTTCGCCGCAAGCCTGAAGGACGCACCCATGCGCACGCCCCTAGCCGTAATCGCCGCTCTCGCCGGCCTGTGGTCCGCCGCTCCGGCGATCGCACAGACAGCGCCGACCGCCGCGGCGACCGCGATCCCGGCGGACATGCAGGTGCTGTTCTGGCCCGCCCAGCGGCGCGAGCAGGACTTGCGCCGAATGCCTGAGCTGATCCCCCATGCGCGGATCGAGCCCTCGCCCAATCCCCGGCCCCTGCCGGACGGCGCGCCGCTGGACTTCGATCCGGAGCCCTACATGCAGGCCGAGCGGGTGGCGGGGCTGCTGGTGCTTCAGGACGGCCTCATCCGGCTGGAGCGCTACGGCCTGGGCATGACGCCCGACGATGTCTGGGACAGCTTCTCCATGACCAAGTCCCTGACCTCGACCCTGGTCGGCGCCGCCATCGAGGACGGCTTCATCGAAAGCGCCTACGACCCTGTCGATCGCTACGTGCCGGAGCTGGCCGGGAGCGTCTACGCAGGCGTGCCGCTGGCCAATGTGCTGACCATGACCTCGGGCGTGCGGTGGAACGAGGATTACGCCGACCCGGCCTCCGACATCGCCCGCTTCTATCTGACGCCGCCCCCCGCCGAGATGGACGCGACGGTGGCGTACATGCGTGGGCTGGAGCGGGCCCATCCGGTCGGCGAGCGCTGGCACTACAACACCGGCGAGACGAACCTGATCGGCGTGCTGGTGGCGCGGGCGACGGGTCAGCCGCTAGCCGAATACCTGAAGGCCAAGATCTGGGATCCGGCGGGCATGGAGAGCGCCGCCTTCTGGATGCTGGACGCGCAGGGCCGCGAGGCGGGCGGTTGCTGCGTCTCGGCGACGCTCAGGGACTGGGGGCGGGTCGGCCAGATGGCGTTGGAGCAGGGCGCCGTGCC
Organism: Brevundimonas sp.; assembly: GCA_046290035.1. Taxonomy (GTDB): domain Bacteria; phylum Pseudomonadota; class Alphaproteobacteria; order Caulobacterales; family Caulobacteraceae; genus Brevundimonas. The sequence continues at coordinate 7,531 of JBKBUS010000026.1, read as the reverse complement.
CGCCGGTCAGATCGCCAGCCGCCGCTGGTTCGAGCGCGCGACGTCGGAGATGGTCGACTTCCCGGATTCGGAGCGGGGCTACGGCGCCCAGTGGTGGACGCGGGCCGGCGACTTCGAGGCCGTGGGCATCTTCGGCCAGATGATCTACGTGGACCCGGACCGCAGGCTGGTGGTGGTCATCCTCTCGTCCTGGCCGACGGCCATCGGCTCGGCCCGCTCGGCCGCGCGCTACGCCTTTCTGGATCAGCTTAAGGCGGCTCTGGACGCCCAGCCCGGCGGCTGAGGCGTCCGCGTCTTATCCCCAGATCGACACAAGATGTTGATGCTGTGGGTGCGGCGACATCTACCTATAGCCAAGGGCGGCGTTTTGCGGTTCAGTGAGCGGGTCCCGCTTCGCCACGGTTTCCGCCATGAACGCCATCACCCCGATCACGCCCGCCCTGCCCGGCCTGCTGACCCCGTCGGCCGCCTACAAGCCGTTCCGGTACCCGTGGGCGTTCGACATGTGGAAGAAGCAGCAGCAGGTCCACTGGATGCCCGAGGAGGTGCCTCTGGGCGAGGACTGCAAGGACTGGGCGGCCAAGCTGGACGACGGCGAGCGCAACCTGCTGACCCAGATCTTCCGCTTCTTCACCCAGGCCGACATCGAGGTCCAGGACAACTACATGGAGCGCTACGGTCGGGTGTTCAAACCGACCGAGGTCAAGATGATGCTGGCGGCCTTCGCCAACATGGAGACCATCCACATCGCGGCCTATGCGCTGCTGCTCGAGACCATCGGCATGCCCGAGGCGGAGTTCGGCGCCTTCATGGAATACGAGGCCATGAAGGACAAGCACGACTACATGGGCCAGTTCGGGGTCGAGACCGAGGCGGACATCTGCCGCACGCTCGCGATGTTCGGCGGATTCTCGGAAGGGCTGCAGCTGTTCGCCAGCTTCGCCATGCTGATGAACTTCCCGCGCTTCAACAAGATGAAGGGCATGGGTCAGATCGTCAGCTGGTCGGTGCGCGACGAGAGCCTTCACTGCGAAGGCATCATCAAGCTCTATCACGCCTTCAACAAGGAGACGGGCGCCGTCACCAAGGCCGTGGCCGACGACATCGTGGACTGCTGCAAGCACGTCATCACGATGGAGGACAAGTTCATCGACCTGGCCTTCGAGCAGGGCCCGGTGCAGGGCATGACCCCGGACGACATCAAGGCCTACATCCGCTTCATCGCCGACTGGCGGCTGCGCCAGCTGAAGCTGCCGGAAGTTTTCGGGGTGACCGAGAACCCGCTGCCGTGGCTGCAGGCGCTGCTGTCGGGCGTCGAGCACGCCAACTTCTTCGAGGCGCGCGCCACCGAATACTCCAAGGCCGCCACCAAGGGCGCCTGGCACGGCGCCGAGGGCGTGTGGGACAGCTTCGACGCCCTGATGAGGAAGCGCGCGGAGACGGCGGAGGCCTGAGGGCGACGAGCGGTAGCGGTCCGGGTTCTGATCCCATGGCGGCGTCATCCTCGGGCTTGACCCGAGGATCGGAGGCGGGACCACGCTCAGTTCTGAGGCGTGAGCGCGGAAGGTCCCGTGAGTCGGCCCCTCGAAACCCTGCCGCCGATGATCCGACCCTCGGTTCGAGCCCGAGGCTAGCGGAGCCCGGGGATCACCGAACCCTCTTGAGCGAGGTTACAGGCCCACGCCCCTAGGCGACGATCTTCCGGGCCGCCTCGAGGTCGGCGGGATTGTCGACGGATAGTGGCGCCTCGGCGACGACGGCGGCGCGGATGGTCAGGCCCATCTCCAGCGCGCGCAGCTGCTCCAGCTTCTCGCGGCGCTCCAGAGGCGAGGGCGGGGCGGCGCAGAAGCGATCCAGCGCCTCGCGGCGATAGCCGTAGACGCCGATGTGCCTCCATACGGGGCCTTCACCAAATAGCGTCGAGCGGGTGAAATACAGGGCGCGGCCGCGATCGGCGCCCTCCGGCAGCGCCAGCACCGCCTTGACCACGTCCGCGTTGGTCCGGTCCGAGGGGTCGGCCTCGGCGGCGACAAGGGTGGCGATGTCGCCGCCCTCGGCCAGCAGCTCCACGCACAGAGTCGAGGTCGCGGGGTCGGCGAAAGGCATGTCCCCCTGCAGGTTCACGACCGCATCGTGCCTCCGCCCCGGATCCAGCGTCTCCAGCGCCGCCCGCACCCGATCCGATCCGGACGGCAGGGCGGGGTCGGTCAGGATCGCCTCGCCGCCTGCGGCGCGCACGACCTCGACGATCTCGGCGTCCCCGGCCGCGACCGCGACCCGCAGGCCGGAGGAGGCGGCGCGCTCATAGGCCCTCAGGATCATGGGCTTGCCGCCGATGTCGGCCAGCGGTTTGCCCGGCAGCCGGGTCGCGGCCATCCGCGCGGGGATCACGACGATGGGGTTCATGCGGACCTCCGAGCGGGAGAGAAACGGCGTGCGGCGCCGGAGCGCCTTCGGACCGGTTGCGAAGGCCGCGCTAGCGTGCAACAGACGCCCACGCAACAGGCCGCGCGTGGGACGCCCGGCCGGATCAGTCATGACGGGAAGCGACGACGCGGATGAGCGGCGATCTGAAGTGGAACAAGATTTTCGGCGCGGGCCTGGCGACGGCCCTCGCGATCATCGGCGTGCAGCAGGTCACGAGCGCCCTCTACGCCTCCGAACCGCCCGAGAAGATGGGCTACTTCATCGACGCCCCCGAAGAGGCCGCGGGCGGCGCTGAAGAGGAGCTGCCGCCGGATTGGGGAACGCTGCTTCCGGTCGCCGATCTCGCCGCCGGCGAAGCTGCCTTCGCGCGCTGCCAGGCGTGCCACACGATCAACCAGGGCGGCGCCAACGGCATCGGCCCCAATCTCTATGGCGTCGTCGGCGGGCCGGTCATGCACGCCGCGGGCTTCGCCTATTCCGACGCGTTCCAGGCCCACAGGGGCGAGGCTCCGACTTGGACCTACGACGAGCTCGACGCCTTCATCACCGCGCCGCAGCGGCACATCTCGGGCACCAAGATGTCCTTCGCCGGCATCCGGGACACCGAAACCCGCGTCAACCTGATCGCCTACCTGAGGGCTCAGGGCTCGACCGGCTATGCGATCCCGGCGCCCGATCCCTCGCGCCAGCCTGGTGCGGCGGCTGCGGCGGATGGCGCGGTTCCGCCGGAGGGCGCGGCGGAAGGCGCCACGGCCGGCAGCCTGACGACCGATGCGCCCACGGCGGGTGATGGGCCCCAGGTTCCGGCCGGCTCGGCTCCGGCCAGCCAGACGTCGGCGGTGGGGCAATCGGACCAGATGACGGCCCCGCCGGGCAGCGGCCCGCGCTGACCGTCGCACCGGCGTGAGACGAGGGCGATCCGGACGGGTCGCCCTTTCTTCTTGTCGGCTCCGACGGAGCGGAAATCCGCTAGACGCGGCGGAACACCGGATGGTCGGCCCGCACGAGCCCGGCCAGCGGCTCGACCGTAACGGCGAAGGCCTCGACGCTCGCATGCGCCACGCGATCCGCGTCGACGAGCACCCCCGCGCGCCCGTTCCAGAACACAAGGTCGCCGCGGCGCGCCTCCTCAGCCGAAACCGCCAGCCCGACCTCGCGCGCCTGCGCCTCGGCCCGACGCGGACAGCCCAGGCCGCAGGCGTAGAGGGCCTGCTGAACCAGGGCGCCGTCGTCCAACCCCAGGCTCTCGCGCCCTCCCCACTGATAGGGCGCCCCGACGAAGCGCTCGGCCACCTCGGCGGGGTCGCGCTCGAACTCGAGAAAGTCCTTCAGGTGCGCGCGGGCGATGAACCCGGCCCGTTCCACCTCGACGAACTCGCCCGCCTCGGCGCGCGCGGTCACGAGTGCGTTCAGACTGAGCAGCATCGTCGGCTGGCTGCGAACATCCGGCTCCGAATAGGCGTAGGATCGGATCGCGGCGACCCGGTGGGTGGGCGGGATCACGGGCGACGACAGGGCGGGCGACTCGACCCAGCCCACGACGCCGTCGCGGCGGCCGCGTCCGAAGCACCAGCCGTCGATCTCCTCCAGCGCGTCAAACACCTCGCCGAAGATCAGCTGGTCCCGCTGGCGGCCGTCGTCCTCAGGCGCCTCCCGCAGCGGCGCGGCGGCGACGGAACACTGCATGGCTTCGGGCGCGCGATAGGCGCGCGCGGGCATGACGCCTTCCAGCTCGAGCGCGGCCAGGCCGTCGCGGGCCAGGATCGTTTCCGGATCGAGGATGGGCTCTGGGATCAACGGCGCGGCTCGCGGGTCCTTGGAACCCCTTGCTAGCCCCGGAAGCCGAAGGTCGCGTTAACGTCGCGTTGCGTCAGCGGGGATAACGGGCCTTCAGCATCTGATAGGCCGCGCGCACTCCTTGCGCCTCCCCGCCTTCCGGCCAACCGGGACGCCCGCGCGGGTTCCAGGCGAAGACGTCCAGATGCGCCCAGGCGCCGGTCGTCGGGGCGAACCGCTGCAGGAACAGGGCGGCCGTCACGGACCCGGCCTGGGCCCAGCCGGCGGGATCGTTCCTCAGGTCGGCGATCTCGGCCTCGACCGCCGGGCGATAGCCGGGCCAGAGCGGCATGCGCCACAGGGGGTCGTCGACGTCGGCGGCCGCCCTCAGCATCGCCGCGGACAGGGCTTCGTCGTCGGTGTAGAGCGGGGGCAGCTCGGGTCCGAGCGCGATGCGGGCGGCGCCGGTCAGGGTGGCGTAGTCCAGCGTCAGGTCCGGCGCGTGCTCGCCCGCCCGCGTCAGGGCGTCGGCTAGGATCAGGCGGCCTTCCGCGTCGGTGTTGCCGACCTCCACCGTCAGCCCCTGGCGGGTGGCGAGGATGTCGCCGGGCCGGAAGGCGTCGCCGGAGATGGCGTTCTCCACGGCCGGGATGATCACGACGAGTCGCACGGACAGGTCGGCCTGCATGATCAGTCGGCCGAGGCCCAGCACGTGGGCGGCGCCGCCCATGTCCTTCTTCATGTTGCGCATGCCGGCGGCCGGCTTGATGTCCAGGCCGCCGGTGTCGAACACCACGCCCTTGCCCACCAGCGCCACGAGCGGAAGGTCGGTCTGGTCCAGCCGCCAGCCGATCTCGATCAGGCGCGGAGCCCGGCGCGGATCGGCGGCGCGGCCGACGGCGTGGACCGCAGGATAGTTCGCCTCGATCAGCGCGTCGCCGATCGTGACGGCGAAAGCCGCGCCGTGCGCCTCGGCGATCTCGCGGGCGATGGTCTCGATCTGCAGCGGGCCCATGTCGGCGGCGGGGGTGTCGACCATCTCCCGAACCAGGGTGGCGGCGGCCGCGATACGGCGGACCTCGTCGGCATCCACGCCCTCGGGCGTCACGATTCTCGGCGCCTCGGCGTCGGCCCGGGCCTTGTAGCGATCGAACCGAGAGCCGCCGAGGGCGAAGGCGGTCGCCGCCCGGGTCGCGTCGGCGGCCGCCAGCCCCTCGAGACGCCAGGGGCCGGCGGGCAGCCGCGCGGCCAGGGCGCGGCAGGACGCCGGTTCGAAGTGCTCGCCGATCCCGAACAGGGCTTCGGCGGGCGCGCCGTCGGCGCCTGGGACGACCAGCAGCTGCCCCGCCTTGCCCTTGAAGCCGTTCGCCCCGGCCCAGACGGCGGTCGCCCCGTCCAGCGCCGCGTCGGGACCGACGAGACGGATCGGGCGGGCGTCAGGGGTCGCCGAGACGAAGGGGTCGTGAGCGGGCATGGCGTCCTTTCGGCGAGACCTGTTCCGTTAACCGTCGATTGACGGCGGCGCGCGATTCTCGACGACGAACCATCGGCCATCGTCGGATCCGAGCGGAACCCATGTCGCGCAGCCCCGTCAACGCCGCAACCACCCTCGTCGCCGCCGTGGCGATCCTCGCGGCCCCCGGCGTCGCCCAGGCCCAAGCTCAGGACCCGGCTCAGCCTCAGGCGTCGGGCGTCGTCCCCCGGGTCGCGCCCGCGCCCGCGTCGCCTGAGCGCCGCGCCGAGATGCAGCGCGCCGACGCCCTGACCCGTTCGGTGTTCTGGCGTGGAGAGCTGGAAACCAACCCCGCCGACGTCGAGGCGGCGCTGAACCTTTCGGACGCCCTGATCGCGCTGGGGCAGCCGGAACAGGCCGCCGCCGTCGCCGATGCCGCGCTGCTGGCCCTGCCGAACCATCGCGACCTGCTTCTGATGGCCGGTCGCGCCCACATCGCGCGGGGCCAGGCCTTCTATGGCGTCGCCTCGCTGGAGCGCGCTCGGGACCTGGAGCCCTCGGACTGGCGCGCCTGGTCGCTGCTGGGGGTGGCCTACCAACAGGTGCGACGCTCGGCCGACGCGGAGGCCGCCTGGGCCCAGGGCCTGCTTCTGGCCCCGGATAATCCGACGCTTCTGGCCAACGTCGCCATGGCCCGGCTGACCGCAGGAAATCCCGCGGAGGCCGAAGCCCTGCTGCGCCGCGCCGTCGCGCAACCCGGAGCCAGCCTGAAGGTCAGCCAGAATCTTGCGCTCGTTCTGGGGCTTCAGGGCAAGACCGGCGAGGCGGAGCAGCTGTTGCGCCGCAACCTGCCGCCGGAACAGGCGGACGCGAACCTCGCCTGGCTGCGCGCTCAGACCGGCGCGACGGGACCTCAGCGGCCTCGCACCTGGGACTCGCTCCAGGGCGGCTGACCCACCGGTCGTCGGCTGCGTCACATCTCTGTCGCCGATCCGTCACCAGGCCGTGAGGCCTCTTTCCCTTCGCCTGCGCTAATGAGCGGTCGCGCCCGAGGGGGGCGACATGGCGGCGAATCCGTCCGCAGTCGGAAGAGACCGGCTGACCGCACGGGTCGCGCGCCGGCAGAAGGACCGGCCCTTGATCCAGCTCCCGACCGCCGCCCGACGCCCGCTGGCCGCCTGCATGGCCGCGCTGATCGCCGCCGCCGCGCCGCTGTCTACGGCCCCTGCCCTGGCCCTCGTTCAGGCGCGTCAGACGCTGAACGTGCAGGGCGCCGACATCCGCGCCTTCATTCAGGATATCGCCCGCTCGACCGGCCGCACCTTCATCGTCGATCCGGCGGTGACCGGAACGGTGACGGTGACGAGCGACCGCGCCCTGACGCGCAATGAGCTGTTCGAGGTCTTCCTGTCGACGCTGCGCGCCAACGGGCTCGTGGTGACCCCCACCTCGTCCGGCGCCTAT
>JBKBUS010000026.1:0-401 GCA_046290035.1 Brevundimonas sp. | reverse complement strand
CGGCGGCCGGCGCGGCCCAGGGCCCGGCGACGGTCGGCGCGGAGCGCTTCGCCACCGAGGTCTTCGCGCTTCGCCACATCGACGCCTCCTCGGCCGCCGAGACCATCCGGCCGCTGGTCGGGCCGCAGGGTCAGGTCCTGGCCAACCCCGCGGGCAACAGCGTGGTGGTCGCCGACTTCGCCGACAATCTGGCGCGGATCCGCGCCCTGATCGGCCGGATAGACGTGGACCGCGCCGCCTTCGAGGTCATCACCCTGGACAACGCTTCGGCGCGTGAGATCGCCGGCGTTCTGGATGAGGCCGCGACGCGCCTGGGCGAGACCCCCTGGATCGAGCCGGCCAGGGCCATCATGACCACCGACACCTTCCCCAAGCTCAATGGTGCGGTTGTCGAGCTGGAT
>JBKBUS010000383.1:0-2252 GCA_046290035.1 Brevundimonas sp. | reverse complement strand
GTGCGCCAGGTGCCCGCCGGGGACGAGGAGTTCATCCAGGAGATGATCACCGGCTTCGCCATCGCCTTCGGCTCGGGCATCCTGCTGATGTACGCGGTGCTGGTGCTGCTGTTCAAAAGCTTCGCCTATCCGATCACCATCATGGCGGCCCTGCCGCTGGCCATCGGCGGCGCCTTCATCGGCCTGTTGCTGATGGGGTCGAGCTTCTCGATCTCGTCGCTGATCGGCATCCTGATGCTGATGGGGATCGCGGCCAAGAACTCGATCCTGCTGGTCGACTATGTGATCATGGCGCGCAAGAGCGGCATGACGCGGTACGAGGCCCTGCTGGACGCCGCCCACAAGCGGGCGCGGCCGATCATCATGACGACGGTGGCGATGGGCGCGGGCATGATGCCGATCGCCATCGGCCTCGGCGCCGACGTCGAGTTCCGCCAGCCGATGGCCATCGCGGTCATCGGGGGGCTGATCACCTCGACCTTCCTGTCGCTGCTCTACATCCCGGCCATCTTCACCATCGTCGACGACATCGCCGGCTTCTTCGTGCGGCGGATGCACAAGATGTTCGAGGGCCAGCGGCACGCGCCGGTGCGGCCGCAGAAGCCGAAGCCGGCGGAGGCGGAGTAAGGCGGGGGGCCAGGGGCCAGGGAGCGGAGCTTCGCGGCGGCCGCTCCCCGACCCTTAGCGGACCTTCAGTGTCTCACCGTCTTGCACGAGCAAGGCGGCGGGACCGCTATACTTGATGTGGCGAAGCGCCATGCGCCGACATTGCGGGTCAGAGTTGATCTGGCGTTCCACCCATCGCCGCCACTCCGGCTGGGTTGAGACGATTAGATGGGCCTCGTCGATGCTCGCGCCGTGTTTTTCACGGACGGCCTTAATGAGTTCGATCCAGCGGAGCCGCTCCTCCATGCAACGAAACTATCGATTTCGAGGTCTGCTTTCCACCTGTTGCGGACGCTAGTCCGCAAGGTCGACAGTCCCGACAAACTGGCAGTCGGCATAGCTCAACGCTACGTCGTGACCGATAAGCTCAGGGTCAGATGCCTGCGCGACCGTCGCCACCACGAACGCCATATCGCTGCTGTCTTGCTTCTCATCGAAACAGTAGCGGTAGTGAAGAAGATCGCCCGCCGCGAGTCGTGTGAGCCTGCTGTTCGTCTGAACGGCCACCCGCGCACCGTCCGTCGGGGCAATCGCAAGCTCCGGGTAGACTTCCTTCTTCGCGCTCAGATCGAAATAGTTAAGCACCATGACGAGGAACATGGCGTCCTGAACCCATCCAAAGCGGTCCGCGATGAACTCGTCATCGAAGTGTCGGTCGAACAGATCCTTCGACGCATCGCGGAAGCGATCCATCAGACGCTGAACCGAAATCTGCTCTTGTTCCATGCCGGACCGTAACGCGCGGCAGGTCCGCTCTCCACCCATCGCAAGCCTTGGCGTAGCCCGCCCAAAACAAAACCGGCCGGGGTTTCCCCCGGCCGGTCGTGCCGTTCCGCCCTGCGGCGGAGCGATCAGTATTTGAAGCGCAGGGTGGCGCCGTAGGTCCGCGGCGCGCCCAGGAAGGCGTCGTAGGTCTGGGTGTCCAGCGCCGGGTTGTAGTAGGTGCCGTTCGGCTGGACCGTGGTCTGGAACGCCGAGCCTTGCAGCGGGGCGTTGTAGGCCACCTGGATGTACTCTTCGTCGGTCAGGTTCTGGACCCAGAACTCGGCCGTCCAGCGCTCGTCGACCGTGCCCAGCAGGAAGCGGCCGTTGATCGTGGCGAAGGCGTCCTGCTGCTTGTAGGGCAGCAGGTCGGAGCCGGTGTTGTAGTCGGTCATGTATTTGCCGGCGAGGCTGAAGCCCACGCGCAGGTCGTCCCGGATGTTGCGGTCGAAGTTGATCGCCAGGGTGCCCGACCACTCCGGAGCGAACGAGGCGTCGCCGCCCGGAAGCAGGGAGAGCTGCGGGAAGTTGCCCGGGTTGGCCAGGTCGGCGGCGGTGAAGTCGCCGTACTGGGCGTCGGTCCAGGTGACGCCGCCCTGGAAGCTCAGGCCTTCGACGGGCGAGAACCACAGGAAGTCGGCGTCGACGCCGCGCGAGGTCAGCTCGGGGATCGACTCCACCACGAAGGCGGTGCCGAGGAAGGTGTTGAGCTGGAAGTCGTTGAACGTCTGGTCGAAGTAGGTGGCGTTCAGCAGCAGGGTCCGATCCAGCAGCGTCATCTTCACGCCGGCCTCGTAGCTGTCGACATACTCCGACGGGAAGAA
>JBKBUS010000382.1:0-2260 GCA_046290035.1 Brevundimonas sp. | reverse complement strand
CGGCGCGACGCGGATCGAGTTCGCGACCGGACAGGACAGCTACCTGAACCCGGCGTCGCAGATCGCCATCGACAACGTCGAGTTCCAGGACGCCTTCGGCGGCGAGACCGTCGTAGCGGGCGGGCCGCTCGCGGATGAGGTCGGAGGGGCGGGCGTCGCCGGAGGCGGATGCTTCCGTCGCCTCGGCGCGGCGCTCGAAGGCGGCAGCGCGCATCTCGGGCTGGATGACGAAGGCCCAGGTCAGCGCTCCGGCGACCAGGGCGCCGGCCCCGATCACGACCGCGCGGATGATGGGGGCGCGGATGCGCACGGCCCGGGGACGCGGGGCGCGCAGGTCAAGCGGCGGCGGGGCTTTGGGCTGGGGGGTGGTCGGTTCAGGCGTGGGCGCGGCGGTCATCGGGCGGCCTCCCGGATGATACGCACGACCTCGGGACGGCGGTCGCCGCGGCGGAGCTCGGCGCGCTCGAACAGGCGATCGACGATGATCAGGCCGTCGACCTGACGGCCGTTGGCGACCTCGGGCTCGCCGCTCGGGGAGAGAACGAAGAGGACCGGGGTCTCGGTCTGGCGGGCGGCGGGCGGCAGGACGACGAAGGTGCGCACCCCGTCGTCGAACACCGAGACCGGGGTCCAGACCGGGGCGCGGCCGCGCGGCTCGATGCGGTAGTCGGCGTGGACCGGTCCCTCGGGACCCGCCGGGGTCGGGGCGCCGCGCGAGGTCGCGGCGGCCTGGGCGGGGGCGTCGCCGGTCGGGGCGTCCCAGGTCACGGCGGTGTTGAAGCCGTCGGCGGCGCGTCCGCTCCGGAGATGGATCAGATAGACGCGGCTCGAGGTGGTGAGGACCAGATTGGTCTCCAGCCCGGTCTCGAGCGGCTTGATCAGGACGTGGGCCCGGCCGCCCGCCGCGCCGTCTTCGCCCGAGGCGCTTTCGGCGATCTGCCAGCGCACCGTGTCGCCGGCCGCCAGAGCCGTGACGGTCTCGCCCGGCGGCAGGGTCAGGGTGGTGACCCTGAGCGGCGCGGTCCAGATCTCATAGACCCGGCCGGGGGCCCAGTCGAAGACCTGAAGGCCGCCGACGAAGGCGCTGGAGCGGGATTCTGCGCGGGCGTCGGCGTTGGCCCGGGCCAGGGCCTCGCGGCCGGTGATCACCGGTTCGTCCGGAGGCGCCGCCTCCAGATAAGGCCGGCTCGTGTCGACGGGCGCCGGCTCGGGCGTCTCGAGGGGGACGGGTTCGATCGCCGCGAGGGTCGATGGGGCGACGGTCGCGGGGGCGATCGGCGGGTCGCGGTCGAGGAGGGCGCAGGCGCCGAGCGTCGCGGCGAGGCCGCCGGTCAGGGCGAGGCGGGCGAGACGGTCCATCGATATGTGGGCGGGCGCGGCGTTCAGGCGGAGGCGTCGGGGGTCCATGAGATGTCCTCGATCTTCAGGCCAATGGGGTTCTTCATCAGCTCCGCCTCTGTGCGGGGCGGCTGGAGGCGGGTGGTGATCAGGGCGCGCCAGCGTTCGGCGCCGACCTCCTGGCCGTCCAGGAAGCGCGTTTCGCGCCACTGCAGATCGAAGGTGCGCGGGCTGCGGCGGACCACGTTCAGCACCTCGACCGTCACCGCCTCGCGGCCGGCTTCGGCGAAGGGGTCATGGGCCTGGGCCCAGGCGTTGAGGAAGGCGGCCGCCCGGGGCGTGGCGAGGTCATAGGCCTTGAGCCAGTTCTGGCGGATGACGATGGGGTCGATCGACTTGGAGCGGACGTCGCGGATGAAGCCGGCCAGGGCATGGGCGGTCTGGGCCTCGGTCGGCTCATAGCGGCCGTCGAGCGCCGTGATCCTCTGGGTCTCGCCCCAGTCGGAGACCTCGACCACGAAGGGCCGGACCTCAGACCGCTGAGCCTCGAGGCCCCAGCCGACGCCGAGGCCGGCGGCGAGCAGAAGGTTCGCGGCGGCGAAGCGGCGCCAGTTGCGGGCGTGGGCGACCGCCAGGCCCATGCGTTCGTCCCAGACCTGTCCGGCGCGCTGCCAGGGCGTGCCGGCCGGGGCCGAGCTCAGGGGCGGTCGACGTCGGAAGAAGGGATGCATCTCAGTCCTCCCGGGGACGCAGGCTGGGTTGAACGGCGCCGCTGCTCTCGACGGCGGGCAGAACGGCCCTAGCCTGGTTGGCGGCGAGGTAGGTTCTGAGCGCCGCGCTTCGGCGCTTCGGCGGCGCCGCAGGGGGCGTGGGCTCGGCCGAAGGCGGCGGCGGGGCATCGGCGCGGGCGCCGGTCCGGCCG
>JBKBUS010000381.1:0-2262 GCA_046290035.1 Brevundimonas sp. | reverse complement strand
GGGGGGGGGGGCGGCGGCCCTCTGTGGGGCCCGTCCCCGGCGCGGTGGCTCCCGGGCCCCCCGGCGCGGCCCCCGGCCCCCCCGCGACTCGCTCCGCTCAGACATATCTTCCCCTCAGCCAAGGCTCTCACGCGTCAGCACCGTCGCGCCCTGACCGCATCGGGCCATTGCACCCCCGAATCCAGGGGGTGGCAATACACTCGAGGCTCCAATGCGCGTCCGCGGTCTGTTCGTTGTCCGGTTCATTGAGACGCAGCGCGGGCTGAAGCCGGATGGGAGAAGGCGCCGACGAGGCCCCGGCCGACCCGGCGGCCGGGCCCCAGGGGTCACAGGCCCAGCGTCGGGCTGTTCAGATCCAGGTCGTCGATGGAGATCACCTCGACCTGCGGATGGGCGGCGCGCAGCGGCTCCAGGAACTGGGCGGCGTCGCCCACCACGACCACATAGGCGCGGTCCGGCGACAGGGTCTCGGCCGCCACGGCGCGCAGGCTCTCGGCCGTGGTGGCCCGGACGCGCTGCGGATAGGCCTCGACCTCCGACAGCGGCAGACCGAGCTGCACCGTGTTCGCCAGGAAGCCGCCCAGACCGTTGGTCGTCTCCAGACCGCGCGAGAACCCGCCGGTCAGGAAGGTCTCGCGCACGTCGACGGCCTGTTCGCTGATCGGCTCGTCGATGACCCGCTGGAACTGCGCCAGGACGATGTCCACCACCTCGGCCGCGCTTTCGTGCTTGGTCTGGGTCGAGGCCGTGAGCAGCGCCCGGTCGCGACGCTGGGCCAGGCTGGCGTACGCGCCGTAGCTGAGGCCGCGCTTGGCCCGCACCTCCTGGAACAGGTGGCCGTTCTGGCCGGCGCCGAGCACGGCGGTCGCCACCGACAGCGGATACCACGCCGCCTCCGAGCGGGACGGCGCGGGCACGGCCGCGGTGACGGCCGCCTGACCGGCGCTCGGCATGTCCACCACGATCACCCGGGGCGGCAGGACCTCGCCGGCGCGCCGTTCGACCTGGGGCGTCGGCTCGGCCGGCGCCTGCCAGTCGCCCAGCGCCTCCTCCGCGAAGGCGAAGGCCTGCTCCGGCGTCATGCCGCCGGTGATGACCAGCGCCGCATTGTCCGGCCGCCACCAGCGCTCGTGATAGGCCTCCACGTCCTCCCGCGTGATCGCGCCGACGCTCTCGGGCGTGCCCGACGCGGTCTGGCCGTAGGGCGAGGCGCCGTACGCCAGGCGGTCCAGCACCGCCGAGGCGATCGGCCCCGGCTGGCGGAAGTTGACGCGCAGGGCGTTCACCGTCCGGGTGCGGCTGCGGTTCAGCTCGGCCTCGGCGAAGGTCGGCTCGGTCACCACGTCGCCCAGCACCTCGGCGACGATCGAAGCCGAGGCGATCGGCATGGAGGCCGACAGCACCGTGCCGTCCGACCCGGCGCCGCCGCCGATCTGGGCGCCCGCGGCCTCCAGCGTTCTGGCGATCTCGACGGCGGTGCGGCCGCCGGCGCCCTGCGTCGCCAGGCCCGCCGTGAACTCCGACAGTCCGGCGCGGTCGGCGGGGTCGGACGCCGCGCCGCCGCCGATCACCAGCTGGGCGCTGGCGATCGGCAGGTCGGTGGACGTCGCCGCGATGACCCGCAGGCCGTTCGCCAGGGTCCGCTCGACGATGGTGGGGGCCGGAATCTCGCGCGGGGCGCCCGGCGCCGGGGGCGCGTCGCGTTCACCCTCGGGCCTCAGCTCGTTCGGCGGCAGCACGGCCGGCGGCACGGTCAGGAAGGTCGGCATCGGCGCCGGATTGCGCCAGCTGTCCTCCGGCACGCCGTCCGGCCGCTGGCTTTCGTCGAGATAGCGGATGGAGACGCGCGCCTGATCGTCCAGATACTGACGCGCCACCCGCTGCACGTCGGCGGCGGTGACCGCCTGGATCGCCGCCAGGTTCTGGTCGGCGGCGCGCGGATCGTTCTCCGACACCAGCCCCTGGCCCAGGATGAAGGCGCGGCCGGATGCGGTCTCGCGCTGGCGCAGCTCCGAGGTGACAATCTCGGTCTTGGCCTCCGCCAGTTCGGCGTCGGTGACGAGCGTGGCGCGCATCCGCTCCAGCTCCGCGTCCAGCGCGTCCTCGGCGGCGTCGATGTCCTGGCCCTGCGCCACGATCACCGTCGCGGTCAGGGTTCCCGCCTCCTCGTTGGAGCCGGCGAACAGGCTGGCGGACGAGGCCAGCTGCCGCTCATAGACCAGCGACTGGTAGAGGCGGCTGCTCTGCCCCCGCGACAGGATC
>JBKBUS010000380.1:0-2270 GCA_046290035.1 Brevundimonas sp. | reverse complement strand
CGCCGCTGATCGCCGCCGAGGCGGTGCGGCTCTACCACAAGGCCGGCCTCGAGGCCGACCTGCTGGCCCTGCTGCCCGGGCGCGGCGAGACGGTGGGCGCGGCGCTGGTCAGCCATCCGGCCATCGACGGCGTGGCGTTCACCGGCGGCACCGAGACCGCCTGGGCGATCAACCGCGCCATCGCCAACCGGCAGGGACCGATCATCCCCTTCATCGCCGAGACGGGCGGGCTGAACGGCATGTTCGTCGACACCACGGCCCTGCGCGAGCAGGTCATCGACGACGTGATCCTGTCGGCCTTCGGCTCCGCGGGGCAGCGCTGCTCGGCCCTGCGGGTGCTCTATGTGCCGAAGGACTCCGCCGACGGCCTGATCGAGGGGCTGAAGGGGGCGTTGGCGGTGCAGGTGGTGGGCGATCCGGCCGATCCGGCCACCGACATCGGCCCGGTCATCGACGCCGAGAGCCGTCAGGCGCTCGAGGCCCACGTCGCCCGACTGGAGCGAGAGGCCACGGTCATCGCCCGCGCGACCCTGCCCACGGGCGCCGAGAAGGGCGACCTGTTCGCCCCGACCATCGCCGAGATCCCCACGCCGGACTTCCTGGAGAAGGAGGTGTTCGGTCCCATCCTGCACATTCACCGCTACGATCCGGCCGAGCTGAAGACCGTCGCGGGCAGGCTGGCGGCGCGCGGCTATGGCCTAACGCTGGGCGTGCACAGCCGCATCGAGGCCTTCGCCGAAGACGTCATGCGCCTGGTCCCGGCCGGCAACGTCTATGTGAACCGGGGCATCACCGGCGCGGTGGTGGGCGTCCAGCCGTTCGGCGGCGAGGGCCTCAGCGGCACCGGCCCCAAGGCCGGCGGCCCCAACAGCCTGATCCGCTACGCCGCCGAAAAGGCCATCAGCGTCAACATCGCCGCCCAGGGCGGCGACCCGGCCCTGCTGAACCTCTAGATCAGACGCGCTTCAGCCCGCGTTTGAACTCGATCACCTGGTCGTCCAGCCAGCTCTCGCCCTCGAACCAGAAGGCGGTCAGGGCTTCGTGGTTCAGCGCCACCCATTCCAGAGCCTTGGGGGCGATGCGGGCCAGATCGAGGTCGTCCAGGCTGGAGGCCAGCACACGCGGATTGGGGCCGATCGAGATGGAGGCGCTGGGTTGGCCGCGGCCGGGCTTGAGGTAGAGCTTCACGCGCGGGCCGCGCTGCCCCATCGTGGTCGAGATGAAGACGACGGGCATAACGCCCGTCCACTCGGACGGAAGGTTGGCCACATCGGCGATCTCCTCTCCGAGCGCGTCCAGCTCCTCTGCGAGCGTCGGCTCCCGGTCGGTCAAGGCGGCGATGGTCTCGTGAACACCCATGCCGGAATCCTCCGCACGCCTCGCTGGAAGTCAATCGGTCCGGACACCCGCCCGCCGGAACAGCGCCGCGCTGATTAGCCACGCGGCCATCCAGACGCCGGTCAGGAGCACGTCCCGCTCGCCGAGCGCCAGGGCGGGCAGCGCCGCGAGGCCTTGGGCGAGCGCCGTGAGGAACAGGGTCAGGCTGAGACCCCGCGCGCGGAAGTTCGAGACGAAGGCCCCGACCACCGGCACGATCAGCACGGCGAAGAAGAGGGCGTTCAGCGGATGGCCCTCGTCGCCGACGATCCCGACGGCGAGGTTGGCCCAGACCAGCAGGAAGCCGGCGCCCAGCGCGATCCAGGAGGCGAGGCGGTAATCCAGCCGGGGGCTGAGCCGGAGCGACGCCTCGAAGACGCTGGCCGCCGTCAGCAGCATCACGCCCCAGACCACATAGTCCATCACGCTCCAGTCGAAGCCGGAGATAAACCGGCCGGCCAGGAGCGGCAGGAGCCACAGGGCGGTCGCGCCGCCCCAGCCGAGGGCGCGCAAGGCGGGGTCGAAGCGGACGAGCGAGGCGGTTTCGGACATGGCGGACGTCTCCTGATGACGGTCGTGATCCTCCGCCCTTCGGATGTGAGCCGCATGAGCGCGACGTGAGGCTTCGCTGAAATCGCCGGACGCCGTTGCCTCAGGGGTGCTCCGGGCGCCAGTCTGGCGCGCGTGAACCGGGCTCCCCTCCCATGACCGACGCCTATCGCTTCGACCGCTTCGTGCTGGACCCGGAGGATCGCCGTCTGCGGCGTGAGGGCCGGGTGGTGGAGCTGAACGCACGCTATTTCGACGCCCTTCACCTCCTGGTGCGCGAGGAGGGGCGGCTGGTCACCAAGGATCGGTTCCTGGACGAGGTCTGGCGCGGCGTGCCGGTGACG
>JBKBUS010000379.1:0-2273 GCA_046290035.1 Brevundimonas sp. | reverse complement strand
GAGCTCCGGACCCCGCTGCGGCGCCGCCGCGATCTCGGCCCTCAGCGCCGTCAGGGCGTCGTCCAGCCGATTCAGCTCGATACCCGCGTCCTCGCTCATGGCGGTCTCGCGGGCCGTATCGGCGGCGATGCGCTCCAGCTCGGCCTTAAGCCGATCGACCTCGGCGCGGGCCGCCTGTTCGGCCATATCCAGCCGGTCGCGCTCCAGCGTCGCGCGATGCAGGACGGCGGCGGCGACGGCGTCCTCCTCGCGCGCCGGCTTCATCGCCTCCTGGGCCTTCAGCGCCTCGGTCTGGGCGCGGGCGGCGGCGGCGGTCGCCTCCGCCACGAGGCGATCGGCCTGGGCCAGCTCGTCTCTCAGCGTCTCGGCGGCGGCGCGCGCGTCGTTCCAGCGGACCCATAGCAGCGAGGCCTGCAGCGCGCGGATCTCGGCGGAGATCTTCTTGTACTTCTCGGCCTGCCGCGCCTCGCGCTTCAGGCGGGTGAGCGCCGTCTCCAGTTCGCGGCCGATGTCGTCCAGCCGTTCCAGATTGGCTTCGGCGGCCTTGAGGCGGAGCTCGGCCTCGTGCCGCCGGGTGTGCAGGCCTGACACTCCGCCCGCCTCTTCGAGGATGCGGCGCCGGTTCTGCGGCTTGGCGGCGATCAGCTCGCTGATCTGGCCCTGACGCACCAGGGCGGGGGAGTTGGCGCCGGTCGAGGCGTCGGCGAACAGCAGCTGGACGTCGCGGGCGCGCACCTCCTTGCCGTTGATCCGGTAGGTCGAGCCCTGGCCGCGATCGATGCGCCGCGACACCTCGAGCACCGCAGCGTCGGTGAAGGGCTGGGGCGCGCGCCGGGCGGCGTTGTCGATGGTCAGCTGGACCTCGGCGTGGTTCCGGGGCGGCCGGCCCGAGGCGCCGGCGAAGATCACGTCGTCCATGCCCTGGCCGCGCATGGCCTTGGCCGAGTTGGCGCCCATGACCCAGCGCAGCCCCTCCAGGACGTTAGACTTGCCGCAGCCGTTCGGCCCCACGACCCCGGTCAGGCCGGGCTCGATGAAGAGCTCCGTCGGATCGACGAAGGACTTGAAACCGACCAGCCGTAGTCGCTGGAACTGCATGGAGCCTAGGGCGTCCCCGCTGCGCTTGCGGCGGCGAGGCGCGCGTCGATGGCCGCCGAAAGCCCCTCGAGGGTAGCCGGCACGGCGACGCCGTCGACGATCAGGGTGGGGGTGCCGCGAACCCCGGCGGTCCACGCGGCTTCGACGACGGCCGTCATCTGAGCCTGCGTCTCGGGAGCGTAGACGCAAGCGAGGACGTCCTGCGCCGGCCGACCGGCCACCCGTACGGCCGCGCTCAGCCAGGCGTTCGGATCGCCGCCGCTCCGCATCGTGGCCTGTCCGCCGAAAAGGCTGTCCACGACGTCGAAGTAGGCCTCGGGCGCCGCGCAGCGGGCGACCCGTGAAGCGGTTTCGGACAAAGCGGCCGGCGCTGTCGGGAAGTCGCGATACACCAGGCGCGCCTGACCGGTGTCGATGTAGCGGGTCTTGATCTCGCTCAGCACCTGCGTGTGGAAGTCGGCGCAGTGCGGGCAGGTGAAGGAGGCGTACTCCACGATCGTTACCGGCGCGTCGGGCGAGCCCAGCACGCGGTCGGCCCCGGTCACCGGCGGAACCGGCAGCGCCTGCTGGGCCGCGGCCGGCGCGTTCGCGAAGACCGCCAGCGCGAGCGCGCCCGCCAGCACCGCCCCCCTCATCGCCGTCAGCCCTCGGCCAGCGCCGCGTCGATCACGGTCGACAGGCCTTCCAGCGACGGGTCGCTGACACGCTGGCCGTTGACGAAGAAGGTGGGCGTGCCGGACACGCCCTGAGCCACGGCGGCCTGGACCCGCTCCTCGACGGCCGCGATCGCCTCCCGGTCGGTCACGCACTGCTGGAACTCGTCTTCCGAAAGGCCGGCCTCCTGAGCGATGCGCAGCAGGGACTGACGCGGCGGCGTGCCCGCCTGCCACTCCCGCTGGCTGTCCATGATGGCGTGGATGACGTTGAAGTACTGATCCTCGCCCGCGCAGCGCGCGATCAGGAAGCCCGCGGTGGCCACGTCGGCCGGCGGCGTCGGGAACTCGCGGAAGACGTAGCGAACCTGATTGGTGTCGACGTACTTCTCCTTGAAGGCCGGCCAGACCTGGGTGTTCCACGCGGCGCAGGCCCCGCAGGTCACCGAAGCGTACTCGACCACGGTGACCTTGGCGTCCGGGCCGGCGCCCAGGGCCATGTCGCCCTCGGCCGCGCCGCCG
>JBKBUS010000378.1:0-2275 GCA_046290035.1 Brevundimonas sp. | reverse complement strand
GCTCGCTGCTTGAGGGCGAGGATGTCAGCGGCGCGCCCAGAGCAGGTATTCTCGGTTGCCATCGCCGCCGGTGATCGGGCTGTCGGCCGTGGCCTGGATGGCCCAGCCCTGACCCTCGAGCCAGCCGACCACCCGCGCCAGGGCCTCCGCCCGGGCGGCGTCGTCCCGCACCACCCCGCCGCGTCCGACGTCGGCGCGACGCTCCATCTCGAACTGCGGCTTCACGAGCGTCACCAGATCCGCATCCGCGGCCGCCAGGCCCAGCGCGGCGGGCAGCACCTTGGCCAGGCTGATGAAGCTCGCGTCGCAGACGATCAGATCCGGCGGCTCGGGGATGAGCGCGCTCGTCAGTTCGCGCGCGTCGGTTCGCTCCAGATCGACCACCCGCGGGTCGGCCCTGATGCGGTCGTGCAGCTGGCCGTGGCCGACATCGACCGCATAGACCCTCCGGGCGCCTCGGCGCAGGCAGACTTCGGTGAAGCCGCCGGTGGAGGCGCCGACGTCCAGCACGATCCGGCCCTCGACCGCGACGGGCCACAGCTCAAGCGCGTGCGCGAGCTTCAGGGCTCCGCGGCCGACATAGTCGTGCACGGCCTGCACCGACAGCGCCGCCTCGGGCGCGACCTTTCGGCTCGGAGACGTCTCGACCCGCCCGTCGACGGTGACGCCGCCCGCCTCGATCGCGGCTCTCGCCTGCGCCCGGCTGGGCGTCAGCCCGCGCTCGACCAGAAGGACGTCCAGCCGGATCATCGGGCGTCGAGCGCCAGGCGCGGCTGAAGGAAGTCGAGGAAGGCCCGCGCCTTCCCAGGCAAGGCGCGGCCGGTCCAGACGGCGTGCAGCGGCGCCGGGTCTCCACGCCAGGATGGAGCGACACGAACCAGCCGCCCCGCTTCGAGGCAGGCCTTCACCGCGAAGTGGGGCAGGAGCGCCACCCCCACGCCCTCGCGCGCCAGCCGGTGGACGACCGCTCCGTTTGTGGCCGAGACCCGGCCCGCCAGCTCGACGTCCATGATGGTCCTCTCGTCGGTCAGTCGCCAGCGGGCGGCCGTACTGGTGCCGGTGAAGGCGATCCCGAGCCGCGCGAGCGCCGTCTTGAGGTCGCCCTCCGCGGCGACGCGCTCCGCCACTTCGGGCCTCGCCACCAGCCAGCGGGCGTAGCCGCCCAGCCGACGCGCGGTCAGGCCGCTGTCGGCCAGTTCGCCCAGCCGGAACGCCAGATCGACCCCTTCCGCCACCAAATCGATACGAGCGTCGGTGGCGACGATGTCCAGCCGCACGCGCGGATACGCCTCGAGGAAGGCGGCGGCCTGAGGCGCCAGCTCCGTCTCGCTGAACACCACGGAACCCGAGATACGGAGGCGTCCGGCGGGCTCGCGATCGGCCCCAGACGCCACCTCGATCAGGGCGGCCTCCTCGACGAGCAGCCGCTGGGCCTGCTCATACACCCGCTGGCCCGCCTCGGTCGGCGACAGGCGGCGGGTGCTGCGCAGCAGCAGCCGCGCGCCCAACCGCGCCTCGAGGCCGGCGACCGCGCGGCTCGCCTGGGGCTGCGACACGTTCAGCTCCGCGCCCGCGCGCGTGAAGCTGCCGGTCTCCACCGTCCTGACGAACAACCTCAGCGCATCCAGCCGATCCATGCCGCCTTATTCATGCGCCAAGCGCATAAGTCAAAGGCCGAAACCCTGCCTTCTGAACGGGGGAGGGGACGCGCATCTTCCCCTCGACGACGCGAGGTCGCGCCGCCGAACCATCGCAAGGAGACACCCCATGACCCAGTTCCCGATCCACACGATCGACACCGCCCCGGAAGCGTCGAGACCCTACCTTGAGGGCGCGAAGAAGGCCTTCGGCCTCGTGCCGAACCTGGTCGGCGAGTTCGCCGAGAGCCCGGCGGTCATCGAGGGCTACCTCGGCCTGTCGGCCGCCCTGTCGAAGTCCAGCCTGACGCCGCTGGAGCGGGAGGTCGTGCTCATCTCGGCCTCGGTCGAGAACGGCTGCCACTACTGCGTCGCCGCCCACACCACCGTGACCCAGGCCCAGAAGCTGGATCAGACGGTGATCCAGGCGGTCCGTGACGGCGGTCCGATCGCCGATCCGCGGCTTGAGGCCCTGCGCGCCTTCACCGTCGCGGTGGTGCGCGAACGCGGCTGGGTCTCGGACGCCGAGGTGACCCGCTTCATAGGCGCCGGCTGGACCCGCGCGGCGGTGCTGGAGGTGGTGCTGGGCGTCGGCCTGAAGACCATCTCGAACTACGTCAACCACATCGCCGGCACGC
>JBKBUS010000377.1:0-2289 GCA_046290035.1 Brevundimonas sp. | reverse complement strand
AGGGCGTGCGCGGCGGCAAGGTCGTCCCGCTGAAGGCCAATGTCGACGCGGCGCTGACGAAGGTCGCGGTGGAGCGGGTGATCGTGGTCCGCCACACGGGCGCGGACGTGCCGATGCTCGACGGGCGCGACGTGGACTATGCGACGGCCGCCGCAGCGGTTCCTGACGACTGTCCCTGCGAGCCGATGAACGCGGAGGATCCGCTGTTCATCCTCTACACCTCCGGTTCGACCGGAAAGCCCAAGGGGGTGATGCACACCACCGGCGGCTATCTGTTCTGGGCGTCGTGGACCCACGAGCTGGTGTTCGACTACCGCCCCGGCCAGGTCTTCTGGTGCACCGCCGACGTGGGCTGGGTCACGGGGCACTCCTATGTCGTCTACGGCCCGCTGGCGAACGGCGGGACCACGCTGATGTTCGAGGGCGTGCCGAACCATCCGACGGTCAGCCGCTTCTGGCAGGTGGTGGACAGGCACCGGGTCGACATCTTCTACACCGCCCCCACGGCCATCCGGGCGCTGATGCGGGACGGGGAGGGGCCGGTGAAGGCGACCCGTCGCGACAGCCTGACGCTTCTCGGCACCGTCGGCGAGCCCATCAACCCGGAGGCCTGGCGCTGGTATCACGAGGTGGTCGGCGAGGGGCGCCTGCCGATCGTGGACACCTGGTGGCAGACCGAGACCGGCGGCGTCCTGGTCTCGCCGCTGCCCGGCGCGACGGAGCTGAAGCCCGGTTCGGCGACCAAGCCGCTGCCGGGCGTGGAGCTTCAGATCGTCGACGCCGAGGGGCATGAGCTGACCGGCGCGGTCAGCGGCAATCTGTGCATCACCGACAGCTGGCCCGGACAGATGCGCGGCGTCTGGGGCGACCCGCAGAGGTTCTTCGACACCTATTTCTCGACCTACCCGGGCCGCTACTTCACCGGCGACGGCTGCCGCAGGGACGAGGACGGCTACTACTGGATCACCGGCCGCGTGGACGATGTCATCAACGTCTCGGGCCACCGCATGGGCACGGCCGAGGTCGAGAGCGCGCTGGTGCTGCACGACGCCGTGGCCGAAGCCGCGGTCGTCGGCTTCCCCCACGACATCAAGGGACAGGGCATCTACGCCTACGTCACGCTGAAGGCAGGGGTGGCCGCGAGCGAGGACCTGCGCCGCGACCTGGTCGCCCATGTCAGGAAGGAGATCGGGCCGATCGCCTCGCCGGACGTCATCCAGTGGGCGCCGGGCCTGCCCAAGACGCGCTCGGGCAAGATCATGCGCCGCATCCTGAGGAAGATCGCCGAGAACGAGCTCTCGAACCTCGGCGACACCTCCACCCTGGCCGATCCCGGAGTGGTCGACGAGCTGGTCGCCAACCGCCCCGCACGCTGACCTCAGAAGGCCAGGCGCATCCCCAGCGAGGCGACCACGCCCGAGCCGGTCGCCTCGCCGCGCAGGCGTGAGACCGTGTCGGCGCCGGTGCCCTCGTACAACACGCGGTCGTCGTTGATCGTCGCCGTGTCGATGGCGATGTAGGTCAGGGCCGCGTCCACCATCAGGCCGTCGCGCGGCTGGATCGTCGCGCCGACGGAGTAGAGCATCCGGTCCTCGTCGGGGATGCGCGCGGTCCGGCGCTCGTCGCGCGTGGGCGTCGGGTCGAAGGCGACGCCGGTCCTCAGCGTGACCTGCTCGTTCAGGCGGTAGTCCAGGCCGACCGCGCCGCTGGTGGTGTCCTTGTAGTCCTGAACGATGACGTCGCCGCCGCCGGGGTAGGACACCCGGATGGCGTCGAACTCCGACCAGCCGATGCGGTTGATCTGGCCGTTCAGGGTCAGCCGGTCGTTCACCGCGAACCGCACGCCGGCCGACGCCATCCAGGGCGTGGTGAAGGTCGCCGCGCCGTCCGTGTCCACGTTCGCCGCCGCCAGCGGTCCGGCCAGGCCGCTGATCGTCACCTCGCCGTCCAGTTCGTGCTCGATGGCCGAGCGGTAGCTGAGCCCGGCCTCCCAGCGGCCTGCGTGGGCGCGGGCGCCGACGGTCCAGCCCAGGTCGATGCCGTCGCCTTCGAGCTCCGACAGCCCGTCGGGGGATCCGGGGGCCAGGTTCGGCAGGGCGGAGCTGAGCTCGGCCGAGACGTATTCGCCGCTCACGCCCACGCCGACGTCGAGCCAGTCGGTGACCCGCGCGGCCAGAGTCGCCTGAAGGTCGACGGTCAGCACCGAGCTCTTCAGGGCGTCGTAACGGGTGAAGGCGGCGTCGTTGTACTCGGTCGACAGGTTGTAGGGGGCCATCGCCGACAGACCCA
>JBKBUS010000376.1:0-2312 GCA_046290035.1 Brevundimonas sp. | reverse complement strand
GCTGGGCCGTGACGACGTCACCGCCGGAGCGCGAGAAGACCTCGTTGCGCACCAGGTCGGCGATGGTGACGGGCTCGGCCCGGGCGTTCAGCCGCTCGAAAATCTTGGGCGCGACGGCGGGGTCCCTGAGCGAGATCGACACGAAGCTCAGATGACGGACGACGATCTCGACGAAGCGCGCGAGAGCCTCGATGCCTTCGGTGTCGGCGAGCCGGTTCAGATGTTTGCGAAGTCGGCCGTACTGTTCGGCCATCTCGCCCGTGATCGGTCCGCTGGGCGGCGGCGGCATCGGCGGATTGTAGGCGAAGGACTTGTCGCTCTTCAGACCCGGGAGATCAGCGATGCGGGCCCAGATGGCGGCGAACTGGGCCCGGTCCGCGTAGGAGGGTACGAGCTTGGTGTTCACCGGATTGCTGGCCAGGGGCCGTACAAGCAGATAGCTGCCGATCGCCGCCGACGCCCACTCGTTGGCCCCCTTGCGACTGGCCACCTCGACGGCGGCCATCACCAGCAGATAGAGCGTCGTCACCCGCTGCTGTCCGTCGACCACCTCCCAGGTCACGGGACGCCCGGGGCCGGTGCCGCGGCTGTAGCTGACGATCACCCCCAGGAACACGGACGCGGCTGTCTCCTCACGCACCGCCTCGACGTCTTCCAGCAGAAGCTGAAGGTGCTTGTTGGCCCAGCGATACGGCCGCTGAAACAGAGGAATCGACAGCACGTTGTCGCCCGACACGAGGTCGCTGAAGCTCGATTCTTCGGGGGCGTCGGTGACGCGAAGGCTGACGTCCATGGCGTGATCCTGTCGTGGTCGCCGTCAGGCGGCGCGGGGGCGATGAGGCGAGGCGTTTCAGCCGTAGAAGTGGCAGGAAGGCAGAGGCCTGAGCGCCCAGTGATATCGGCGCCCCTTGCCGGGGTGAAGCACGTGGAGCTCGCTCTGAGCGTAAGTCCGCTCGCCTCTGTGGGTGGGGGTGTTTCGGTTCCTCAGCGGGCGCCGTCCATAGCGGGCCTCGAAGTGCCGGATCAGATCGGCCTCGACGCCTTCGCAGACCGTGCCGAGCCTCCGGACGCGGGGCTCGCAGTACCAGATCCGGATCTTCAGCCCCGGAATCCGCTTCGCGAGCTCAGCGATCCAGCTCTTCAGGTGAGAGGTGATGCGCTGCTGAGCCTGGCCCCTGCCGATGTAGACCACGGGCGAAAAGCCTTTGTCGTAATCGAAGGCGAAGGGCTCGCAGATGCGGATGACGTAGACCGCGCGCTGGGAAAGCAGCCCCGGATGATCGTCGATGTTCACGGCCTTCCTGAAGGCCACCCACCCGCTGACTTCGGCGGCGGTGAACTCCACGTGCCGCCAGTTCAGTTTAACGGCCGCAGCCATGCGCCCCCCTCATCCCACGTAGTATTTTTCGAAGTAGTGATGCGCGAGCTGGTCTGAGTACAGGTCCAGATTGTCCTGCACCGTCAGAATGCGACAGGCGCTCTTGCCCCCGTTGAGAGGTCCCCGCAGCCCGCGTCCGACCATCTGCATGAAGAGCGCCGGGCTGAAAACCGGTCGGGCGATGACGATCAGGTCGGTCGCCGGCGCGTCGAAGCCGGTCGTCAGGGCGGAGTGGTTGCACAGCACCCGGATATCGCCCTTCTGGAATGCCTGGATGAACCAGCGCCGCGCGTTTCGGTCGGTCTCGCCAGATACCGCGGCTGAAGGGACGCCGAGAACATTGAGGCGCGCGGCCAGCCGCCGGGCGTGACTGACGGAGGTCGCGAACACCAGAGCGGAGCGTTCGCTGGATTTCGCCATCGCCTCGATGATCAGATCGTTCCGCTCCCGGCTCGCGCCCAGTCTCTCCAGCGCGGACTCCGGCAGGGTCCTGAACGTGTCCAGGTGACGTTCCTCCTCGGCCGTGAGGTGGAAGCGCGTCTGCATGTCGAGCCGCGTGTAACGAAAGCGCGCCAGCACGCCCTTGTCCTGCAGCGACTCGAACAGCCCGGCCTGGTCGGCCGGGATCAGGCGGCCGTCGAAACGTCGGGCGAGGGCCGCCGTCTCATCCTCGCTTCGTCCTCGGAAGGGTGTTGCACTCAACCCCAGAACCGGCGGCTCAGCTTCGTCGTCACCGTCCGGCTTCAGCCACCGGAAGAGGCTCGTGTACGAGGGCGTCAGGGCATAGTGGCATTCGTCGATCACAACGAGCCCGGGACGACTGAGCCAGTCGACGCCATCCCCGTTCATGCGCGACGACAGGGTCTGGATCGTCGCCACCACGACCGTCGGCTCATGCGCTTCGGCGGGCTGAGGGTTGGACTGGCCGCCCCAC
>JBKBUS010000375.1:0-2322 GCA_046290035.1 Brevundimonas sp. | reverse complement strand
TTCAGATAGACGTCCCGATCGCCGAAGCCGAGGCCGCAGCGCGCCTCCAGCACCGCCAGGACCATCGCCAGACGCCCCGAATCCCAGCCGACGACGGCGCGGCGGGGCGTGCCGTAGGCGGACGGCGCTACGAGCGCCTGGACCTCGACCAGAACCGGGCGCGAGCCCTCGATGCCGGCGAAGACGGCCGCGCCTGGGGCCCGGTCCTTGCCCTCGCCCAGGAACAGGGCCGACGGGTTGGCGACTTCGCGCAGGCCGGCGTCGCCCATTTCGAACACGCCGATCTCATCGGTGGCGCCGAAGCGGTTCTTGCCCGCGCGCAGGATGCGGAAGGGATAGCCCCGCTCGCCCTCGAAGCTGAGGACGGCGTCGACCATGTGCTCGACCACGCGCGGGCCGGCGATCTGGCCATCCTTGGTGACGTGGCCGACCAGAATGGCGGCGGGACCGCCCGCCTTGGCCAGGCGCACCAGTTCGGCGGCGCAGGCACGGACCTGCACGATCGAGCCGGGCCCCGCTTCGTGCACGTCGCTCCACAACGTCTGGATGGAGTCGATGACGACGATGTCGAACCGCTCTCGCTTCAGCGTCGTCAGGATGTCCCGGAGCGAGGTGGCGGAGGCCAGCTCGACCGGGGCGTCGGCCACGCCCATGCGGCGGGCGCGGGCGCGGATCTGCTCGATGGCCTCCTCGCCGGAGATGTAGGCGGTGCGAGCGCCGGCGCGGGCGGCCTTGGCGAGCACTTCCAGCAGCAGGGTCGACTTGCCGACGCCGGGGTCGCCGCCGAGCAGCAGGGCCGAGCCGGGCACGACCCCGCCGCCGCAGACGCGGTCGAACTCGGCCACCCCGGTCAGGATGCGCGGCGGCTCGGGCGTCTCGGAGGTCAGGCTCTCGAAGGTCAGGCCGCGGCCGCGCGCGGTGGCGGCGGGCTTGAGCGCGCCGGGCGGGGCCGACTTGGTCTCCTCGACCAGGGTGTTCCACGACTGACACGCCGAGCACTGGCCGGCCCATTTCGAATGAACCGCGCCGCAGGACTGGCAGACATAGAGGGCGCCGTCGCGAGCCATGAAGCGGTCCTTAGCAGAGCGCGCCGATTCCCTGGCGCGGGATGTGGATGCCGGGCGTCTGCGTCAGAGACGGACGTGCCGCTGAACCCGAGCGCGCGTGCGGCGTTTCGTCAGCGCAACGCTTGAAAGGAAGCTGGAATGAAGATCACCGCCGCCCTCGTCGTCGCCGCCGCCGCCGTGTCGCTCGCCGCTTGCAGCGATCCCGTGGAAGAGGCCGCCGACGCCCAGGCCGAGGCCGTGGAGGCCGCCGGCGAAGCGGACGCCGCGGTGCTGGAGGCCCAGGCCGATCAGGCCCCCACCGACTCCGCCGAGGAGGCGCTGGAGACCCAGGCCGACCAGGTGCGCGAACAGGCCGAGGAGCGCGCAGACGTGATCGAGGAGCAGGACGCGCCGGTCACCGGCAACGCGGGCTGACGATCAGCCGTAACGCCTCGGCACGCGCGCGCTGACCGAAGTCTGCAGCTCATAGGCGATCGTGCCGGCGGCCATGGCCTGGTCGTCGATCCGGCGACCAGGCCCGAACAGCTCGGCGCGGTCGCCGACGGCGACGTCGAGCCCGGTCACGTCGACCGCGCAGACGTCCATGGAGACGCGTCCCAGCAAGGGGCGCGTCTCACCGTTCAGGATGACCTGGCCACGGGGCGAATAGCTGCGCAGCACCCCGTCGGCGTAGCCGGCCCCGACGGTGGCGACCCGGACAGGCCGCTCTGCGACGAAGCCGCGCGAATAGCCGACGCTCTCGCCCGCCGGCACGTCGCGCACCTGAAGCACGGGAGCGGAGAAGGTCGCGACGGCCTTGAGCCGGTCGTCGGGACGCCCTTCCGGTCCGCCGCCGTAGAGGCTGATGCCCGGACGCACCGCGTCGAAGGCGTAGCCGGGGCCCAGTAACACGCCGCCGGAGTTGGCGAAGGACCGCACGGCGCCGGGGTAGCGCGTGGCGACGGCGGCGAAAGCGTCCCGCTGGCGCCGGTTCATCGGTGCGGACGGATCGTCGGCGCAGGCGAGGTGGCTCATGACGAGCTCCAGCCCGGCGAAGGCGCCCGGCGCGTCCTCCGGACGCACGCCCAGGCGGTTCATGCCGGTGTCGATCTGCAGCCCGCAGGGGCCGCCGCCCGCGCCGAGCCAGTCCGCGAGCTGGTCGGGCTGGTTCAGAACCGGCCGCAGACCCGCCGACCGCAGCGCCGCCGCCGCGCCGGGCGGGCAGCCGTCCAGCACATAGATGATCGGCTCTGAGCCCAGCGAGGCCCTGAGCGCC
>JBKBUS010000374.1:0-2325 GCA_046290035.1 Brevundimonas sp. | reverse complement strand
TGGGCGAACAGCGCATAGGCCCGCGCCTGTCCCGCCGGCCGGTCCAGCCGCGCCCGCACATGGCGCCCGCCGGGGGTGGTGAAGTCGAAGGGTTCGCTCTGCATCGCGGGCTCCGTCGCCGATCCGACGGCTAAGGTAGGGGCTGGGGCCGCCCGCCGCGAGCCGTTCATCTTTTCGTTCGCCGCCCCGGAACCCGGGTCGCCCACGGGTGTTTCCTGATCGCGCAGCCGATGCCATCCCCCCGTCCGGCGGCGCGCGAAGCGGCCCGGCGCATACGCCCCCCCGACAGACCGCCGGGCCGCTTCCCCCTCTCTCATCCGTCCGGGAACCCGACCGCGGTCTCGAGGCTTTGCCGTTCATGATCGGCCTCGTCATCGATCGCGCCCGCGAGCGGGCCTATGCGGTGGACCTCGCCCGCGCCTTCGCCGGCGCGCTGATCTTCGGCGCGCCCCTGCTGATGACCATGGAGATGTGGCGCTTCGGCTTCCTCATGAGTCCCGCGCGTCAGCTGGCCTTCCTCATGGCCGCCCTGCCCCTGCTCTACGGCCTTTCGGTCTATGCGGGCTTCAGTCGCAATCGGGGGGCCCTGCCGGATCTCCTGGACGCGCTCGCCGCGCTTGCCGTCGGCTTCCTCACGGCGGGCGCGGTCCTCTGGCTGTTCGGCGTGCTGAAGCCGGACGAGGGGCTGGCCGCCGTGGCGGGCCAGACGCTGCTGCTGGCGCCGCCCTGCGCCATCGGAGCCCTCGTGTCTCGCCGCCAGCTCGACCAGGACCGCCCCGCCGACAGCGATCCGCCGCACTATCTGGGCGAGCTGTTCCTGATGGCGGCCGGGGCCCTGTTCCTGGCGCTCAACATCGCGCCCACCGAGGAGGTCGTGCTGATCGCGGCCTTGATGGACCCGGCGCGCACCCTGCTGCTGGCGCTCGTCTCGCTCGGCCTGTTGCACGCGCTCGTCTATGCGGTCGGCTTCGCCGGGGAGGAGGCCTCCGAGAGCGGGATCGAGGCCTTCGCCCACTACACCCTGCCCGGCTACGCCCTGTGCCTGATCACCGGCCTGTTCGTGCTGTGGCTGTTCGGGCGGACCGACGGCCTGGCGCCGGGCGAGGCGGCGTCGCTGGCGGTGGTGCTGGGCTTTCCCGCCAGCCTGGGAGCCGCCGTCGCGCGGCTGCTCGTCTGATGGCGCCCAGGCCCAAGGCGAGGGCCGAGCGCCGGCCGCTGCTGGAGTGGACCGCCGCCGCGATCGGGCTGATCGCGACCCTTCTGGCGCTCGGCGTGGTCGCCCGCGACGCGCTCCGGCCCCAGTCCCCGCCGGATCTGGTCGCCCGCGTCGTCGAAGCGAACGGTCCGCGTCTGAAGGTCGAGATCCTCAATCGCGGCGACCAGGCCGCCGCCGCCGTCGAGATCGAGGCCGCCTCGGGCCCGGCGACCGCCCGCGCCACCCTGGACTATGCGCCGGGCCGCTCCGCCGGCGTCGTGCACCTGGTCCTGCCGCCCGGCCCCGCGGTCCAGGTGCGCGTCCTCGGCTGGCAGGAACCTTGACCCCGCTCCCCATCGGCGTAGGGTCCGGGCGTTCTCCCGGGGGCGCCGCCTGAGGCGCTGAGATTGGCGTGATCGCCTGACCGGTCGAACCTGATCCGGGTCATGCCGGCGAAGGGATGAGACGCTGGTCCACGCGACGGGACCCTCGCCCCCCGCCGGCGCCCTCAACGCGAAGAGGCCGCCATGAACGTCCACGTCGATCCCGCGCAAACCCCGCTCGCCGAGGCCAAGAAGCGCGTCGAGGCCGCCGCCGGCTCGGTCCCCACCGGCCCCCGGCCGGGCGGGCGCAAGGTCTATGAGCCGGGCGTCCTCTATCCGCACCTGCGCGTCCCGCACCGCGAGATCGCCGTGCATCCCTCGGCGAACGAGCCGCCGGTCGTGGTCTATGATCCCTCCGGCCCCTACACCGACCCGGACGCGGCCATCGACATGGAGAAGGGCCTGCCCGAGGTCGTCGGCGTCCAGTGGCGGCTCGCGCGCGGCGACGTCGAGGTCGAGGCCTCCCCCCGCGAGGTCAAGCCCGAGGACAACGGCCACGCGGCGGGCAAGCACCTGGCCCCCCGCTTCGACGACAGCGGCCGCACCGTCTACCGGGGCGTCGCCGGCCGCCCGGTGACCCAGCTGGAGTACGCCCGCGCCGGGATCATCACGCCGGAGATGGAATACGTCGCCATCCGCGAGAACCTGCGCCGCGACCGCGCCCGCGAGTGGGTGCGCGACGGCGAACCCTTCGGCGCCGAGATCCCCGACTTCGTCACCCCGGAGTTCGTGCGCGACGAGGTCGCC
>JBKBUS010000373.1:0-2337 GCA_046290035.1 Brevundimonas sp. | reverse complement strand
CTCTATGACATCGGCGCCGGCACCAACGAGATCCGCCGCTTCCTGATCGGGCGGGAACTGCTGGGGTCGTGAGGGGCCTCTAAGCGCCGTCTGCTGCGGTAGTCGACGATGACCAAGCGGCCTCGAGCGTGCTCACCGCCGTGGCCAGGTCGGGGTCCTCTCCAGCGCACACGGCGGACCGCGTCAGGACCGTCTCGATGTGGGGCGGCACGGAACGATCGCCGTAGTCCTCTCCGTCGGGAGCCCAAATGCCGTGAACGGGCAGCGTGACCGACCAGCCGCCCGGCAGATCGAACCGATCGGAGCTCAGCAGCGCTCCAGCGGTCGGTCGCCCGATCAGCTTCGCCTCGGACGCTCGCCGGACGCCCCAGGCGAAGCCTTCCGCGGCGCTTCCGGTATCGGGTCCGATCAGGACCACCACGGGGTTGCGATAGCGGGCCTCGCCGATCTCCTCGATCATCAAGAGGGTTGCGCCCTGCCCCTGGGAGACCGCCTGGAAAACGGCGTCCGTGGTGTAGGGGCGTTCCGCACGGTGAACCTCTGCCAGGTCTTCGGCCTGCACGGGCCCGTCCAGGGTGGCCAGGAACTGGCGCGACAACAAGGCCATGCCCGGTCCGGGCCGGCCGAAGTAACTGAGTAGGCGCAAGGCGGAGGCGTTGCCGCCGGAGTTGTCGCGCAGGTCGATGATCAAGCCGTCGGTGGAGGCGAGGGCCGCCATCGCCGCGTCGATCAGTTCAGCCCCGTCATCCTCGAAACGGTCGGCTTTCAGGTAACCCACGGACCGACCGTCGCCGCGCCTCAGGGCGCTCCACGAGATCGTCTTCTGGCGCGGCGGCCAATAGGCGGACTCCCGCGGCGCCGGTACGATGGCGCGGGTCCCGTCGCAACGCTCCACCTCCAGCCTGGCCGGCTCCGACGGCGGACCGAAGACGGCGTCGGGGTTCAGGATCCTGTCACCGACACGCAGTCCCGCGCCTCGGGCCCCCGAGGCGGGATCGATGTCGATCACGGTGCTTGCGCCGTCGATCACGGCGATCCTCGCGCCGATGCCCATGCTCGGGCGCGGGGACGCGACGGGCGGATGCAGCGACACGTGGGACACGCCGAGTTCATTCAGCATCTCCTGGCCGGCGCGCAGAAACTCGGCGTCGCTCCGCGCGCTTTCGGCGGAGGCCTGATGGCGGGCGCGTATCTCCGCCCAGTCCCGGCCGCCGAAGTGAGGATCATAGTAGTTCGACCTCACCGCCTCATCCAGCGCCGCGAAGACCACGTCGTACTCCTGCGCCTGCGCGCCGAGCGCGGTGGCGTAGAAAAAGGCGGCGACCCCGATCGTCCTCAACATTTCTCCACCTCCCCCAGGTTACCGGCCATATGATCCGAAAATCGGCGACGTGGCGAGTTAACTCTCCGAAACCTGGGGAACTGCCGCGCTCAACATGGGTTGGGAAGGCGGAGGTTCTCATGCCCGCCAAGTCCAAAGCCCAGCAGAAGGCCGCCGGCGCAGCTCTTTCGGCCAAGCGTGGCGATACGCCCAGATCGAAGCTTCAGGGCGCGTCCAAGTCGATGGCCGACTCGATGAGCGAAAACCAGCTCGAAGAGCTGGCCGCCACCAGGCGCAAGGGCAAGCCCGAGCATGCTGGCGACTGACCCGCGTTAGGCCGTCCGTCATTATCGACGGCTAAGCTTCTGCGATGGCGCTCACCGAGACCAGCACAGGACGGCCGCTCGGCTTCTCGGCCGTGCTGGAGCGCATGGGCAAGGTGGGCGGCGAGAAGCTGCACCTGGGCGAGATCGTGGACGCGTTCGGCGACAGGGCCTTCGGCGCGGTCATGCTCTTGTTCGCCATCATCAACATGCTGCCGTGGCCGCCGGGCGGCACCACCCTGACCGGCGCCCCGCTGCTGTTCCTCGCCATGGAGCTGGCGTGGGGGCGTGAGACGCTGTGGTTGCCAAACGTCATCCGCAAGGCGTCCCTGAGCCGGTCGACCTTCGAGCGCCTGAGCCGGCGTCTGCTGCCGATGATCCGTTTCGCCGAGCGCCTGTCGCGGCCGCGCCTGTATTTCCTGACCGGCCCGTTCGGCCAGGGCTTGATCGGCTTGGCCTGCCTGTTCCTGGCCATCATCCTGGTGCTGCCGGTCTGGGGCGGAAACCTGATTCCGGCGGTGGCCATCGGCTTCTTCTCGCTGGGCGTCATGCAGCGTGACGGGCTGGCGGTGATCCTGGGCTGGCTGACCACGGCGGCGGCGACGGCGGTGATCGTGCTGGCGTGGAACCTAGTCCTCGCAGGCTTCGAAGCGGGCTGGCGCTGGCTGCAGGGCGTCGTTTGAGCGCAGCGAT
>JBKBUS010000025.1:0-10741 GCA_046290035.1 Brevundimonas sp. | reverse complement strand
TTCGGGATGAACTGGGCCTATTACTCGCACTATGTCGGCGACATCTTCGGCGCGCCCCTGGCGATCGAGGGCCTGATGGCCTTCTTCCTGGAGGCCACCTTCGTCGGGCTCATGTTCTTCGGCTGGAACAAGCTGAAGCCGGTGATCCACCTGCTCGTCACCTTCCTCGTGGCGCTGGGCACGAACCTGTCGGCGCTGTGGATCCTGATCGCCAACGGCTGGATGCAGAACCCGGTCGGGTCGACCTTCAACCCCGACACCATGCGAATGGAGGTCACCGACTTCATGGCGGTGCTCTTCAACCCGGTGGCCCAGGCCAAGTTCGTGCACACGGTCTCGGCGGGATACGTCATCGCGGCGGTCTTCGTCCTCGGCGTCTCGGCCTTCTATCTGCTCAAGGGCAAGCACAAGGGCTTCGCCAGGCGGTCCATGACCGTGGCGGCGGCCTTCGGCCTGGCCTCTTCGCTTTCGGTGGTCGTGCTCGGCGACGAGAGCGGCTACGCCCTGACCGACAACCAGAAGATGAAGCTCGCGGCGCTTGAGGCCATGTGGCGCACAGAGGAGGCGCCCGCCGGCCTGACCGTCTTCGGCGTGCCGAGCCTGGAGGATCGCCAGACCCGCTATGAGCTGAAGGTCCCCTATGTGCTGGGCCTGATCTCGACCCGCAGCCTGAACGGCGAGGTCATGGGCATCCTGGAGCTGGTCGCCGTCGCCGAGGACCGCATCGAGTCCGGCATCGTCGCCTATGACGCGCTGGAGAAGATCAAGGCCGATCCGACCGACGCGGTGAACCGGGGCGTGTTCGAGACCCACCGCAACGACCTGGGCTATGGCCTGCTGCTGAAGCGCTACATGGCGGACCCGCGGGCCGCGACGCCGGAGCAGATCACCGTCGCGGCGTGGAGCACGGTGCCGAACGTGCCGCTGATGTTCTGGTCGTTCCGCATCATGGCCGGCATCGGCTTCGCCATGATCGCCCTGTTCGCCACGGCCTTCATCCTGTGCACCCTGAGGAAGCACGAGACCAAGTGGTTCCTGCGCCTCGCGGTGCTGGCCATGCCGCTGCCGTGGCTGGCCGCGGAGTTCGGCTGGGTGGTCGCCGAGGTCGGGCGCCAGCCGTGGGCGGTGGAGGGCGTGCTGCCCACCTTCCTCGGCGCTTCGAGCCTGACCGTGCCGCAGCTCTGGACGACCATCATCGGCTTCACCCTGTTCTATGGCGTGCTGGCGGTGATCGAGGTCGGGCTGATCCTGCACCTGATCAAGAAGGGGCCGTTCGCCGAACAGGAGGCCTTCGAGCCTCGCCCCGCCGCCCCCGGCGCGCCGCTTCCCGGCGCCCAGACGGCGCTCGTCTGACCCCCGCATCGCAAAGGAACCGCGAGATGGAACTGCCTCTCGACTATGGAACGCTCCGGCTCATCTGGTGGGCCCTGCTGGGGGTGCTGCTGATCGGCTTCGCCCTGACCGACGGCTTCGACCTCGGCGTCGCCGCGCTCCTGCCCTTCGTCGCCAAGACCGACGAGGAGCGGCGCATGGTGATCAACACCGTCGGTCCGACCTGGGAGGGGAACCAGGTGTGGTTCATCCTGGGCGGTGGGGCGATCTTCGCCGCCTGGCCCTTCGTCTACGCCGTCAGCTTCTCGGGCTTCTACCTGGCCATGTTCTTGGTGCTGGCGGCCCTGATCCTGCGCCCGGTCGCCTTCAAGTACCGGTCCAAGAGGCCGTCGAAGACCTGGCGCGCGACCTGGGACTGGGCGCTGTTCATCGGCGGTTTCGTGCCCGCGCTGGTGTTCGGGGTGGCGGTCGGCAACGTCCTGCTCGGCGCCCCCTTCCGGCTCGATAGCGACCTGCGCTCGTTCTACGAGGGGACGCTGCTGGGGCTGTTCACGCCGTTCAGCCTCATCTGCGGCCTGCTGTCGGTCGCGATGCTCGTCCTCCACGGCGCGGCCTGGCTCGGCGTGAAGGCCGAGCGCGGGCCGGTGCAGGCTCGGGCCCGGGCCTTCGGCTTCGTGGCCGCGAGCGCCGCCATGGCCCTGTTCGCGGCGGGCGGCGCCTTCGTCGCCTGGGCGGACATGGGCTACGCCGTCACCGGCGCGGTCGACATGGGCGGGGCGTCCAACCCGCTGCGCACGACGGTGGAGGCCCAGGCGGGCGCCTGGCTGGACAATTACGGCCGCTATCCGTGGATGATGGTCGCGCCGGGACTCGGTTTCGCCGGGGCCGTCCTCGCCCTGATCGGCCTGACCAGCCGCTGGTCGCCGCTGGCACTCACGGGGTCGTCGATCTCGGCCGTCGGCATCATCTCCACCGTCGGCCTGTCGATGTTCCCCTTCATCCTGCCCAGCTCGATCGACCCGCAGTCCAGCCTGACCGTCTGGAACGCCTCGTCCAGCCACGTGACCCTGTTCATCATGCTGGGCGTGACGATCGTCTTCCTGCCGATCGTGCTGGCCTACACCGCCTGGGTCTACCGGGTGCTGTGGGGGCGCACCTCGACCGCCGAACTCAAGACCAATCCCGACCTGTACTGACCCGAACCTCGCGGAGAACGCGCATGTGGTACTTCACCTGGATCCTGGGCCTCGGGCTCGCCGTACTCTTCGGCGTCCTGAACGGCCTGTGGCACGAGTTCCAGCTGTTCGACGAGGGCGACGACGGCGCCTCCAACGCCTTCCCCACGGCGGACGGCGATGCCCTCTGAGGCGGAGCTGATCGCCCGCTGGGACGCCAATGCGCCCCGCTACACCAGCTATCCGACGGCGGCGGCCTTCGGGCCCGCCGTCGGTCCGGCGGACTGGGCGCGGGCGCTCGCGGACCTTAAGCGGGATCGCGGCGCCTCGCTCTATGTCCATGTCCCCTTCTGCAAGCGGCTGTGCTGGTACTGCGGCTGCAACACCCGCGCGGTCAGCCGGCGGGAGACGATCTCCAGCTACGTCGATCTTCTGCTGCGCGAAGCCGACCTCGTGGTCCGCGCGGCCGGCGGACCGATCCGCGTGGATCGTATTCACCTGGGCGGCGGCACGCCGAACATGCTGTCGCCGGAAGATCTCGAACGGCTTGTGCAGGGGCTAGCCCGACGCTTCGACTTCGGGCGCCTGATCGAGTTCGCGGCGGAGCTGGATCCGGAAATCCTCAGCTCGGAATGGATCGACGCCGCGGGCCAGCTGGGCCTGACACGCGCCAGTCTGGGCGTGCAGGATCTGTCGCCCGTGGTGCAGGCCGCGGTGAACCGGCCCGAGCGCTTCGAGACCATCGCCGAGGCAGCCGGCCGACTGCGCCACGCCGGCGTTTTCTCGCTCAATCTCGATCTCATGTACGGCCTGCCGCATCAGGGCGTGGCGGAGGTCGAGGCGACGCTGGATCGCGTCCTGACCCTCAGGCCGGAACGGCTGGCGCTGTTCGGCTATGCGCACGTGCCATGGATGAAGCCGCACCAGCGTCTGATCGACGCCGATGCGTTGGGCGGCTCCGAGGCGCGCTTCGGCATGAGCCGGGCTGCAGATCGTCGACTGGTGGCCGCCGGCTATCAGGCGATCGGTTTGGACCATTTCGCCCTTCCGCACGACGATCTCGCGGCGGCCGCCCGCGCGGGGCGCCTGCACCGAAACTTCCAAGGCTATACGACCGACGCCGCGGAGACCCTGATCGGGATCGGCGCCTCCGCCATCTCCCGCACGCGCGATCTCTATGTGCAGAACGCCACCGTCGAACGGGACTGGCGCGGCGCTGTCGCGGCGGGACGCCTTCCCTCCTCGCGGGGGGTGCGTCTGAGCCGCCAGGACCGCTTCGTCGCCGAGGTGATCGAGCGCCTGATGTGCGATGGGGCGGCGGACCTCGCGGCCGGGGCCCGGCGTCACGGGGCGGATCTTCGCAGCCTCGTCTACGCCTGGCCCAGGCTGGATCGGCTCGAAACGGACGGTCTGGTGCGTCAGCAGGGCGCGGTCGTCGAGGTGACCCCGCGCGGCCGCCCCTTCCTGCGGGCGGTCGCGGCCGCCTTCGATCCCGGCCTGACTGCGGCCACCGAACGCCACGTCCGCATTCTCTGACCGCATTCAGGATTAATTTGAGGCAGGTCAAAGCTCAGCGGTTCCAGGTGGCGCACGGATGAACTCGGACGGTGGTCGCATTCGGCGATTATTCACCGCCGGGGATGATCTCAGATGACCTTGAAGACCACGCTCGTCGCCGCGGTCGCCATGATGGCGCTGGCCGGAACCGCTCACGCCCAGACGGCTGAGACCTGGCGCGCGCCGCAAGCCGGCGACTGGATCGTGACCGCCCGTATCACCGACGTGGCGCCGACCGCCAGCGACGCCATCCTGACCTCGGCCGGCGCCGTCACGGGGCTGGAGGTCGACGTCTCGGAGGACGTCATGCCGACGCTCGGCTTCACCTACTTCTTCACCGACAACATCGCGGTCGAGGCGATCCTCGGGGCGACTCAGCATGAGATCCGCGCCCAGGGAGGGACGACCGACGTGGCGGTGCACGAGACCTGGGTGCTGCCGCCGGTGGTCACGGTCCAGTACCGGCCCACGGTCGAGGGCCGCTTCAGCCCCTATGTCGGGGCGGGCGTGAACGGCATGATCTTCTTCGACGGCGAGGACAAGAACGGCTTCAGCGTCGACCTCGACGACGGGCTCGGCCTCGCGCTTCAGGCTGGAACGGACATCGGTCTGACTGGTCCCTGGAGCCTGAACCTCGATGTGAAGAAGGTCTGGTTCAACACCGACGCCGACATCAACAGCGGCGCGCTGAAGGCCGACGTCGATCTCGACCCGTGGGTGGTGTCCGTGGGACTGGGCCGCAGGTTCTAGAGACGTCGGGGACAGGTGAGCGACCTCAGGCTCGGCGCACCCCTGCCGCGCCTCGAGGTCGGGCGGCGCGTTGCCGCCGAGAGCCGGGCGCTTGACAGTCCCAGCAGGATTGGGAGCAACTCCCGACCTGCTTTGGGGTGCGGTCCGGCTGATGCGGTGGGAGTGGATCTGGCCCGAAGGGCCCACGGGACGCCTGAGTCGACTGTTGGCGCTGGGGGCGCTGCTGTCGCTTGCGGCGTTCCTGTCGGCCGCGGGCTTCGCCACCCAAGGCGCATTCGGCGGACCGGACCGCTGGACCGCGCTGGCGGATCTGTCCACGCGAGTTTGGGCGCCGGTCCTGGTCGGACTGGGGGCCTGGGCGGCCGGAGCCTGGCTGATCGTGATCGCGCCAGGACATCTGGCGGCGCGCCTGTTCGCGGCCAGCGGCGTCTGCACCTTCCTGTTCACCCACGCGGCGGCGATTGTGTCGGCGCAGCGTTCTGTCGGCGGAACCGCTGTCTGGGCCGAAACCGTGAACATGTTCTCTGCCGCGGGCTTCGGCGTCCTGATCATCGCCGTCCTCCTGCTCCACCCTCGTCCGCTCCCCCTGGCGCGGGTATGGATCGGCGCGGCCGCGCTGGTGTTCATGAGCTGGACGGCGCTGAAGGCTCTCGGTCCCGACCGGCACTACCCGGCGATCCAGCAGATCACGCTCGTGGAGATGCTGACGATCGTGGCGGTGGCGGGGCTTCAGGTCGCCGTCAATCTGAAGGACGCCCAAAGGCTGCGCGCCGCCCTGTGGATCGCGGGGTCCGTCATCCTGGGCGCCGGGCCCTTCATCGGTCTGGTCGCGCTGCCGATCAGCCTGGGGGGGCGGTCGATCGTCAACTCGAACAACGCCTTCGTGTTCTTCCTGATCCTCTATGCCGGGCTGGCGGTGGGGATCGCCCGTCTCAGGCTGTTCGACCTCGGCCCGTGGACGCTGCGCGTCCTCGGGCTCGGCG
The DNA here is from genome assembly GCA_046290035.1 of Brevundimonas sp. GTDB lineage: Bacteria > Pseudomonadota > Alphaproteobacteria > Caulobacterales > Caulobacteraceae > Brevundimonas. The sequence goes on along the minus strand of JBKBUS010000025.1, from coordinate 4,944 downwards.
CGGCCTTCCTCACGGTCATGGTGATCGACCTGCTGCTCATCGCCGCGCTTAGGGCGTCGCCAGGCCCTGCGCTGGCGACAGCCGTCGCCGTGGTCGCGGTCGGTTACGGGCCTGTGCGGGAACTCATCGCCCGCCGCTTCTTAAGGGACCGACGCCTGGACGGTCAGCGTCTGGTGGAGGCCGTCGCCCGGGTAGCTTTCCAGCCGAGCGCCGAGGCGCGGGGCGCCGCGTGGCGATCGCTGCTGCTCCAGACCTTCGATCCGCTTGAGGTGCGCGCCGCCGCTTCGCCCGCACAGGCGCCGAGCGTGGAACACCAGGGCGCGGCGCTGACCGTGCCCGGCCTCAATCCCGACGACGAGGCGGTGGTCCTGACCCACGCCGACGGCGGCCGGCGCCGCTTCGGCCCGCGCGACGCCGGCCTCGCCGCCAACATGGTCGCGCTGCTCCGCGCGTTGGATGACCGGCGCATGTCGTACGACGAGGGGGTGGCCGCGGAGCGGCTTCGTCTGGCGCGAGACCTCCACGACAATGTGGGCGGCCAGCTGATGCGCGCGCTTCACGTCGAGGAGCCTGGGCGCAAGAACGTGATGATCCGGGAAACCCTCTCGGACATCCGTGACCTGATCAATGACATCGCACGCGTTGGTTCCGCCGATCAACAGCTGGCCGACCTGCGCCTGGAATGCCTTGAGCGGCTCGAGGCGGGCGGCGTTTCGGCCGAATGGCTGGCCGAGGGCGTCCTCGACGGCCGCTTGTCGCCCCGAGACATCCAGGCGCTGCGGGGGCTGCTGCGTGAGGCGGTCAGCAACATCCTGAAGCACGCCCAGGCCCGGCGTGCGATCATCCGCCTCGCGCCGAGCGACGATACGCTCCTGCTGGAGGTCTCGGATGACGGACGCGGCTTCGGCGGCGAGACGCCCGCGCGAGAGGGCGGGCTCGGCCTGGCCAGCATGCGCGCGCGTGCAGGGGCGCTCGATGGCGACATCGATCTCGGCATGTCGGATTTGGGGGGCGCGCGTCTGTCGGTCAGGCTTCCCTGCGGACAAGCACGGCGGCGCGCGGCGTGACCCGCGTCCTGATCGTGGAGGATCTCGCCGAGACCCGCGCCTGGCTACGGGCGACCGCGTCGCGCGCCCTGGCGACCGAGACGATCGAGATGGCGGCCACCTGGCGCGAGGCCCTTCATGCCGCCAAAGGACGAACGTTCGACCTCGCCCTGATCGATCTCGGCCTGCCCGATGGAGACGGAGTCGAGCTGGTGGCGCGGATCAAGGCGCTTCAACCGGACATCACGGTGATCGTGGCCACGGTCCTGGGCGACGACGCGACCGTCGTTCGGGCCCTGGCGGCGGGTGCGGATGGATACCTGCTGAAGGACACGCCCGAGGACCTGTTCGTGACCCAGCTGGCCCAGACCGCGCGGGGCCTGCCGCCGCTGTCGCCCTCGGTCGCCCGGCGCATCCTCGAACACTATCGCCTGAATGCCGCGCCGGCCCAGGAGGCTGACGTCCTGACCCCGCGAGAGCGCGACGTGCTGCGCCTGATCGGGGAGGGCCGCCGCAACGCCGAGGTGGCGCAGGCGCTCGGCCTGACCGACAGCACCGTGGCCAGCTACGTCAAGGCGATCTACGCCAAGCTCGGCATCTCCAACCGCGCCGAGGCGGCGCTGAAGGCGCGACAGATCAGGCCGTCCTGACGCGGCCGGCGCTCACTGGACCGACAGCCTGTAGGGACCGGTCGCGGCGCCGTACGAGGTGACGCCGATCACATAGACGCCGTCTGCCGGCAGGGTCGCCTCCAGTCGCGCATCGGTTCCCATGCCCGGCGCGTCGTCGTTTTGCAGCTCCAAACCATTGCCGCTGATGGCGACGACGACGTCCATGGCGTCCGAGGTGACGGTCGCCACCAGCCGCTGACCGCTGCGTCCCTCGATGCGATAGAAGTCCAGAAAGGCGCCGTTGTTGAGCGTCTGGTCGCCCGTCGCCAGGGTTCCGTCCAGTGACTGCCCGACTCGGATCATGGCGGGACCGGAGCTCGTCGTTCCTGCCGATGAGGCCCCAGTCGCCGGCTGCGCCGCCATAATGTCGTCGACGAGCGAGGACAGCTCTTCAAGGTCCGCGACCGTGGCGGTCAGGCCGGGGTTCGTCGGACAGGCGGACGCGACCTCCCGCCCCAGCGCCGCCAGGTTCGCGGTCGAGTCTCGTATGGTCTCCAGCCGCTCGCGACGTCGCTCGCCCGTCGCCAACACGGCCTGTTCCACATCGCGTTTCGAGGCGATGGCGTTGGCCAGGGCGACGCACATCGCCGGCGAACGGCGAATGGCCGCCCGGATCTGTTCGGTCGCTGCCGAGGGGGCGTAGAGCGTCGCGGGCTGACGGCCCGCGCAGGCGCGACGTACCGCGACGATCTCGGTCGACGACGCGACCTGAAACATCGCCCGCCGGGCCTCGGTCGGCAGGTCGCCGGTGGCCGGATCGGCCGGAACGGGGATCAGGAAGACCGACACTTGCTGTGACCGGGTGTCGTTCGGCATCAGGGCGTCCACGGCGGCGTCGCAGGCGGCATGGCCTGTGCGGGGGGCCATGCGCACCTCCGGCGTCTGCGACACGGCCCAGGGCGCGGGCGCGGCCAGACAGCCGGCCAGAACGGTGGTCACCAGAGCGTACGAAGGGCGACGGCTCAGGGATCGCGTGCTCATCGACGCGCCCTCGCCAGCTCGTCGACAGCGACCTGGTTCTGGAGGGCCAGGGCCTGGAGCGCCAGCCGGGTATAGGCTTCCGGGTCCACCAGATAACGCTCAGACACGCTGACCTCGCGCGGTCCCCACATCCGTGCGCCCGAGGTGTCGACGCTCTGTGTGCCTGCCGATTGGGCGAGGTCGAACGCGCCGGGGACCGGCAGGACGTCGTCGACCTTGTACTCCATGAAGCCGCCATGCTGGCCGACGCGCACGCGCCAGGAGTCCATTCCGAAGCCGGAGATCACCGGCCCGCCGTGGATGCCCGGCGTCAGGCTCGCTCGCGGCGCGCCGGGCAGGAAGGAGCGGCCGCGACGCGCCTCGAGGTAGGCGAAGTTCACGTTGAAGCGGGGCGACAGCATGGTGGCGTCCAGCGCTCCGGTCATGCGCCGCACCGGCCCCAGGTTCACCGGCATGGCGGATTCCGGCCAGACCGTCAGGGCGGCGGGGTTCACAAGGGCGTAGGTGTGTCCCGTCCCCAGGTTGTTGGCGCTGCGATAGGTGACGCCGGGCGCGCCGGTCTGCAGGCCGTCGGCGCCGGGCGCGGACCGCCAGGTCTCCACCGGCACCACCTCGAAACCGGCCTGGGTCAGACGCTCGACGAAGTCGAGGTAGGCGCGCTCGGTGATCGCCTGGAGAACGCCCTCGTCGATGCCGTCCAGCGCAGCCGAGGCCGAAGCGCGCTGGGTCTCGAAGGCGTCGGTCCCTCTTGTCTGGACCCGCGTTCCGGCCGCGACCGTGAAGGCCACCCGATAGGACGGGATGAAGACCTTCTGTCGGATGCGATCGCCGGCGAAGACGTTGCGCGTGAAGCCGCGCGGGACCGGCCCGGGCAGTTCGATCGGCGCGGTCAGGGCGGCGATCTGGGCAGGGGGCGGCGTCTGAGCCAAACCCGATGATGAGGGCGCGAGGCTCAGCATGACAGCGGCCACGGCGGAAGCGATGGTTTTCGTGGAATGACGCCCACGGCGGTCGTGAGCGAGACGGGCGATGGTCATTGGGTGTAAGGCTCCACGTTGAGATCGTAATCCTCGATCAACGAGGGCTCAGGCGATCCAGCGACGATGAGGGCGTGGGGACCGGAGCGTGACGGGGTCACGACGTCGCCGTTCGCCAAGGGCTGTCGAAGCCCATCGGGTCCGATCAGCTCAGCGCTCAGGAATGACGAGGCCCTGGTCTGGAACGTGACGTACAAGGGAGTCCCGCCTTCCAGCCTCAGCGTGTACCGGTCTGTCAGGCGGCCCTCCTCGCGAGGGTCGTCCGGCGTGATGTTGCCGCAGACCCATTGGCCGAGACTGAGGTCGCCGCCGGACAGGAAGGTTCGGGCATCCGTGGTTAATCCGCTGGCCCCCGCGCCCTCGGGACAGGGCGCCGAGGGGACCCATGGAACGATCCGGAGCTCGTAGGGTCGGCGAGGTCCCATGCTCATCATGCCGCCGTGCCCCGCCCTCACCTGGTACTGGCCAGTCTCGGGCAAGGTCAGATGGATCACCGCCGGCGACAGTCCCGCCGGGCGGGGCAGGCCCGTCGCATCGTCGCGTCGCCATGCGCGCTGCACCTGGTGACTGTAGAGCCGACCGCTCGGTGATCTGATAGTCAGCATCGGTTGGGCCTGGTCGAACGATTGACCCATATCCACCGTCGTCAACATCAGGCCGAAGCGATCGCCGGCCTGTCCTTCGAAGACGTGGGTCGGAGACTCTCCATTGGCCTCGAGACGACCGGTGATCGATGTGTTGAAATCGGCTGGCGTGACGGTCTGCGCAAACGCCGATGTCGAGGTGACCATGGCGACGGCAAGGGCGGCGGCGGCCACACGACCGGCAGACCTGGAGACGCCGTTGGGACGGCGGGTTTCGCCGCGCTCGAACAAGGTCATCGCTGGGCCGTCTCCACGCGAAGGACGTAGTCGCCGACCGGCGTCGAAGAGCTTCCGGCGTCGGTGAAGACCGCTACGGTGTGCACGCCCGAGGCTGTCGAGGTGAAATCGTTGCCGCTGAGGGTGCTGGCGCGCAGGTTGAGCCGCGAGCCGTCGGGGCCCCGGATCTCGCCGGCGGGCGCCCAGTGCGTGGCGCTCAGAGGCTCGAGGCTGACGTTGACCCGCTTACCCGCGGGCAGGGTCAGCTGGTAGAGATCGACGCTCCGCCCGTCGCGGACGGTGTCGCCCGGCGCGATGGCGCCGCACACCGCCTGGTCCACGTCGATCG
>JBKBUS010000372.1:0-2373 GCA_046290035.1 Brevundimonas sp. | reverse complement strand
ATTTCAGCCCGACCAGCTCGGCGTGGCGGCGCAGGATCTGGGCGGCGCTGGAGTGAAAGGTGCCCAGCCAGCGCAGGCCCTCGGCGGCCGGTCCGATCAGGTGGGTGATCCGCTCGCGCATCTCGCGCGCCGCCTTGTTGGTGAAGGTGACGGCGAGCAACTCCCACGGCCGGGCGCGTCCCGTCGCCAGGATGTGCGCCAGGCGCGTGGTCAGGACGCGCGTCTTGCCGGTGCCGGCGCCGGCCAGCACCAGAACGGGCCCTTCGGTCGTCTCCACCGCCAGCCGCTGTTCCGGGTTCAGGCCCTCCAGATAGTCCGTGCCGGGCGGGGGCGCGGGGCGGGCGAGGTCGGAGATGCGCGGGGTGGGAAGATCGGTCACAGCGGGTCCTGGCGGGGAGTCGGACCTGGAACATAAGGTGCACGGAGGCCGATGTCAGCGCCCGGGTTCGGAACCTGCGCCGTAGGATCGCCGTTCGGTCTGTCGCCTTGACCACAGAGGGAGGATCTTCATGGCGGAAGACACACGCAGCGGCGGCGGCAACGCCGGCATCGCCTTCATCGTCGGCGGCCTGGTGGTCGTCGTCGCCATCATCGCCTGGTTCGTGTTCGCCAACGGCGGCGCGCCCGCGGCCCCGGAACAGGTCGATGTCGACGTCAGCCTGCCGGAAGTCTCCGCGCCGTCAGCGCCCGGAGGCGAGTGACCATGAGCGATCCGAACCAGCCGCCGCAAGACGACCGCCGCGACGACCGGCCGAACGTGCACACCACGATCAACAATCCGCCTCCGCGCGGCGGGGGAGGGTCGGCGACCGCCTTCATCGTCGGCGGTCTGTTGGTGCTGCTCGCGGTGATCGCCTTCTTCATCTACTCCGGTCGGACCCCCGCGCCGGAGGTCCCGAGCGCCGACATCGACGTCGACATCGAGGCGCCTCAGTTGCCGGACATTCCGACCCCGGAAGCGCCGTCGCTGCCGACCCCGGCCGAGCCGCCGTCGACCGAGGCGCCGGCGGGCTGAGCGAGCGCCCAGGCCAGGGCCGTCGTCCGGCAGGTGGACGCCAGCGGACGACGGCCTCGCGCCGCGTCCAGCCGCGCCATGAAGCCGGCGCGGCTCTCTCCGGCCTCCTCGGCCATGCGATCCAGCACGGCCCAGAACTCGGGCTCCAGAGCGACCGAGGTCGCGTGGCCGGATAGCAGGAAGGATCGCTTCTTCAGCATCGGGCGCGTTCTCGCAGAGGCCGCGCCGCGCTACAATGCGGGCATGACCGCCATCGACCCCGGATTCACCCCGTTCCGCGCGCCGCCGCTGGAGCCCCTGAAGGCGTTCCGGGCGTTTCGGCGCCTGATCCGGAACAAGGAGGACACCGCCCAGGTGTTCGAGATCATGCGCGCCCTGTCGGGCGGCTCCATCTCGCGCGGCTATCAGCGGATGATCGGCACGGTCGAGGGCGGCCGTCAGGCGTTCCTGCGTGAGGAACTGGCGACCAAGCTGGACAACCCCGCCTGGCTGGCGAGCTTCGGCCCGGGCACCCTGGGCGCCGCCTATCGCGATTTCCGCGAGGCGAGGGGGTTCACCGCCGAGGGCCTGGCGGACGAGGCCAGGAAGGTCGCGCCGGACGCCGTCGACCTGCCGCATCCGGTGATCTGGTACTCCCGCCGGCTGCGCGACGTGCACGACATCTGGCACGTCCTGACCGGCTACGAGACCGATGCTCTGGGCGAGGCCTGCGTGGTGTCCTTCTCCTACGCCCAGACAGGCAATCTCGGCTTCGCCTTCATCGGCTGGGGCGCGGCGCGGGAGATCCAGCGCGAGAACCCGGCGATCCCGGCCCGCCGCGCCGTGTGGCAGGCCTATCGGAACGGTCGCAGGGCCGCCTGGCTGCCGGCTCTGGACTATGAGGCGGCGTTCGCCGAGCCGCTGGAGGCGGTGCGCCGCCGGCTGAACATCCGGCCGGCCGACATCTATGCCGCCGTACCTGTCGAGGCGCGTCTGGCGCTGAAACTGCGAGCTTGAAACACGACGTCTGACAGCGTGAGGCGACGACTCCGGCGACGCGTGCTAGGCGCGCGCCATGAAGCCGGTTTCCTCCTCGCTCGCGCTCGGCGCCGTGATCGTTTGCGCCCTCATCTGGGGCACCACCTGGTATGCGATCACGCTCCAGCTGGGCGCGGTCGATCCGATCGCCAGCATCGTCTACCGCTTCGGCCTGGCGGCCGTCGTGCTGATGGGCTTCTGCGCCCTCAGCGGCCGATCGCTGAAGCTGACGCGGGCGCAGCACCTGGCTGCGGCGGGGCAGGGGCTGTTCACCTTCGCCATCGACTACGCCTTCGTCTACTGGTCCGAGGAGCGGATCGCCTCGGCCGTGGTGGCGGTCG
>JBKBUS010000024.1:0-10875 GCA_046290035.1 Brevundimonas sp. | reverse complement strand
GTGGATGGTGACCAGCCCCGCGCGCAGGTCGGCGGCGGTCAGCATCATCACCGGTCCGCGCGTGCCGGCATAGGGCGCGTCGGCGGTCAGTTCGGCGATGAACTCCGTATGTCCTGGAAAGCGGAAGCCGGCGGCGTAGAGCGGCGCCTTGGCGATCGGCGCGGTGACCAGGGCGGAGGTTTCGCCCGCCAGCGTCAGGGCCACGCCCTCCTCGATCCAGTTGGCGACCGACAGGGCGTTGGCGGCGTCGGGGCGGCCAGGCCCCGCGGCGGCAGGCAGGGGCCGGTGCAGCACGGGCACGCCGTGGCCGAAGACGTCGTGCGCCTCCCCGGGGGACGGGATCGGCCGGACGGGCACGTCCTGCGCCTGGATCAGCGCCGCGTCGCCGATGACCGTGAACGCCAGGGAAAGGTCGCCGGACAGCGCCCGCCAGGCCTTGGCGACGATCTCTGGACCGACGCCGGACGGCTCTCCCAGACTGAGCGCGAGGGGGCGGAGCGCCAGCGGGGCCAGGCCCGGCACGGCCTTACTTGAACTCGATCAGGGCGTCGGCGCGGAGATCGCGGATGTAGCGCCTGGCCAACGACACCAGCTGCTCGTTCTGCAGCCGCGACTGCACCTGCTGATAGCTCGGCGCGTCCGGTCCGCCCGCGCGGCGGCCGCATACGGCCACGAGATGCAGACCCAGCGGCGTCCGCACCGGGCCGCTGACCGAGCCGACCTCCGCCTCGCGCGCGATCTGCTGGAACTGAGGCGCCAGGTCGCCGATGTCGCTCTCGCCCAGATCGGCGCCGAGCAGGCCCTGCTCGGACGTGGCGCGTTGCAGGATGTTGTCGCAGGTCAACTGAGGCCGCAGAGCGTTCAGCCGCTGGCTGGCGTCCGCCACCTGCGCCTCGGTCGCCGTGTCGTCCGCGGCGATCATCATCTGACGCAGGGAGACCAGGCTGGTCGACGCGCCGTCTCGCTTGTCGCGAAGATAGATGATGTAGACGCCGCCCTCCACCGGAATGGGGTTGGACAACTGCCCCGGCTGGAGCGCGTCCAGCGCCTGCTGCACCGGCGGCTGGACGGAACCCTGCACGATCCAGCCCGCATCGCCGCCACGCGCGGCGGACGGCGCGGACGAGAACTGGCGAGCGACGGCCTGGAACGGCGCGCCCTGGATCATCTGGGCCACCAGCTGGCGCGCGCCGTCGAGCGCGGCCTGCTGGCCGCCGACCCGCGCCGCCTCGATGAAGATTTCACCGACCAGGTACTGAGGGCGCGACGCCTGTTCGGTCAGCTGACGCATGGCCTGTTCGACCTGGTTGCGCGTGGGGCGCGAGCGGGCCGAGAAGCGCCCGCCGACCAGCATCTGCCAGCCGGTCTGCACGCGCACCTGCTGACGCAGCGTCTCCGGCAGGATCCCGCCGGACTGCAGGAAGTCCAGATAGACCTCGGGCGTCGTGCCGGCGTCCTGCGCCATCGCCGCGATTTCCTGCTGCACCTCTTCGTCCGTGACCTCGACCTCGAACCGCGCCAGCTCGGCCTGCTGCAGCTTCTCGTCGATCAGGTTCTGCAAGGCCTGGTTCTGCAGCGCGGGCAGATTTTCCTCGGTCGGCTGCACCTGCGTCATGGCGATCAGCAGCAGCATGCGCTGGCGCAGGTCGAAGCCCGTGATGATCTGGTCATTGACCGTGGCCACGACGCCCTCGGCCATCTGAAAGTTCGGCGCGGGCGCGGCCGGGGCTTGCGCCGCCGGCGCCGCGGGATTCAGGGCGCCCGCCGCCGGCGCCTGTTGCGGTTGCGGAGTCTGGGCGACGACGGGAGCCGTCAGAAGGGCGGTCACGAGCGCCGCGGAGGCGACGCCGGCCGTGTATCGGTTCAGACGCATCTTCGATTCGGATTCCCTGGGCGCAATCGCCGGTTCGGCTGCGACGGCGAGCGACTTTCTGAGGATCGCCTCACCCGCGCCGACCCGCTTTAGCGTGTAGCGCCAAAAGTGGCGAGCGTTAGGCGCACATAGGCGCTCTCCGAGGGTCCCGACGGCCGGACGCGGGTGTTGTCCTTGCGATAGCCGATCTCGAATCGGATGCAGTCGTCGTCGTACAACAGCCCGACTTCGGACCGCGTGAACAGGTCCCGGCGAACGTCGTAGATCCCGGCGCCGGCGACGCCCCAGTTGCCGACGACGAACTGCTGTCCGGACAGTTGCGCGAACTCGTAGTTGTCCCGACTGGTCGGCAGGGTGGGCTGCAGGTCGGGGTCGAAGGGGTTGGTTCGGTCCACCAGATAGATCAGGTCCGCCTGGTTGCGCGCGCCCCAGCGGGCGTTCAGCGCCATCTCGGCGCGCCGGATCTCGCCCGAGCCGTCGACGGTGGCGTGCGCCCATCCCCGCACGCGGTCGCTCGGAGCGAACTCCGCCTGCACGACCCAGTCGGAGGCCTCGCGGGCCAGACCTGTGGGATCATACAGCCGGCTGACCGCCGGGTCGCTCGGATCTACCGTGATCGTGCGGAAGGCAGGTTCGCGGTCGTCGCGGACGCTACGCCCGACGAAGACGGACGCGTCGCGCCCCTCGCCCCAGCGGGCGGTGACCCGCAGACCGGCGGTGAAGCGGGCCCCGCCCTCCAGCAGGTCGTAGCCGGCGAAGCGATCGGCCCGGAACAGGCTGGACGAGTCCAGTTCAACGGTCTGCGCGTCCTCGATAGGAATGCGCGGGTCGAGCTCCGGCGTGTTCGACACCGACAGCTGGGCCAGCGGCTCCAAGATCAGGTCCGCGCCGTTGGCGAAGCGGCGTATCAGAGGATAGCTGACGTCCACCCCCGCCGTCGCGCGATACCGGTCGATGGTGTCCCCCTCTCCGCCAAGGAGAGGCGGCAGATCCTCGAGCGAATAGATGTCCGCGCGCAGGTCGACGAAGGGCTCCAGGCGCAGGCCGGAGGCCAGGATGACCCGACGCCAATCGACCTGGCCGGTCACGCGGCGGCTGTCCACGCCCGACGGCGTCGCGGACAGCGCCGCCAGTTCGGGCCGCAGGACCGGCGAGCCGACATAGCCGTCGCGATACAGCGACACCGCCGAGCCCTTTAGACGCAGCCGACCGCCCAGCACCGGGCCGGACGGCTCCCATCGGGCCTCGATCAGGGGCGCCACGAGCGGCAGGCTGTCCTCGTCCTCGAATTCGTTCAGCGCCGGCGTTTCGTTGCCGAAGTCGTCCACACCGAAGCGGGTGATGCGCAGCGACTGGATGGAGAAGGCGGCCACCGACAGATAGCTGCGCTCGGTCTGACGCTCGGCGTAGAGCTGACTGATGAGGCGGCGCTGGTCGCCGTAGTAGAGCCCGTTGTCCTGGTACGGATTTTCGACGTCGTAACGGTCGAACAGCGTCTTGTCTGAGGTCCGTTCGGCCGTGAAGCCCCAGCGCCACGGTCCGTCGGGATCGAACGCGCCGTAGCCCAGCAGGTAGCTCCTGTGATCGCGCGGTCCGAAGCGGACATCCGTCTCGACCCGCCCGTCGCCGTCCAGGTCGAAATCCCCGAAACTGCGCTCGTAGGTGTAGCCTCCGCGCATCACGACCGTGCCATCGGCGAAGCGACGCCGCCATTGCAGGTTCAGCAGCGGCGCGACCTGGCTGTTGAACTGAGGGCTGACCAGCCAGTCCTCGGACGGCGAGACCACGAAGAGATACGGCGTCTCGACCGACAATCCGCGCCCGGAGTTGTCGTAGTTGATCGTCGGGGTCAGGAAGCCCGACGCCCGCTCCACCGTCGGGTCCGGATGGGCGAAGACCGGCAGCCAGAACACCGGCACGCCGCGCACACGGAACACGGCGTTGCGGTACAGGATCGCGCGCAGCGCCTCATCCTGAGTGACCTTTTCGGCCGAGACCGAGATCACGGGCTCGCGCACCCCGTCCTCCGTCACGCACAGGGGGCACGGGGTGAACAGGGCGTAGTTCAGCTCGTTGAGCGTCGGTGAACGACGCACGGCGGTGGCCGCCATGAGTCCGGATCCGTTCCTGAGGCGCGTCGCGAAATCGACGGCGACGCCGGCGCGGAATTGGCCGTCCAGCTCCAGCCGGGAGGCGTAGACGACCGATCCGTCCACGTCGATCAGCTCGACCCCGCCCTCGGCGGAGCCCAGCCCGGTCCCGGGATCATAGGTCAGGCTCCGGGCGCGCAGGGTCCGGCCGTCGACGCGGATCAGCGCCCGCTCCATGTCGCCCGCGGCGACGATCGCTCCATCGGCGTCGCGCCCGGCGCTGTCGGCGCGGACGTAGACCTGACCGGGGCTCAGTCCGTCCGGGCGCGAGGCCGGCGCGGTCTGGGCCAGCGCCGGCCCGCCGCACAGCGCGACCGCCATCGCCGCGCCGGCCAGCAGCCGGCGGCGATCGCCACGTCCATTCCTGTGAAGCCGCGATCCGCTCATCCGCACCCGCTGGTTCCGAAGGGGTGGCCCTAGCCGTCTTCGGTATAGATGAGCAAGGTCACTGCGGCGAGCGCCGTCAGGACCGGCGGCAGCCAGGCGGCGACGAACGGGGCGACGACCTCGGCGGAGCCCAGCGCGGCCGAGAACTGGCTCATGAAGAAGAAGGCGAAGCCGAGCACCACGGCTGTCGCGCTCATCCGCGCCAGGTCCCCCAGCCGCATCAGCCTGAGCGAGAAGGCCGCCGCCAGGATCGCCATGGCCGCGAACGTCAGCGGCAGGGACAGCTCCTGGTGCAGCCGCAGCCGGTAGGCCGTGGACGAGAAGCCCGCGTCCTCGATCCTCTGAATCTGGCGCGTCAGGGACCAGAAGGGCGTCGACTGCGGCCGCGCGAAACGCTCGAACGCCTCCTCGTCCGCGAGGGAGGAGGGGAGGTCCAGCGTGTCGTAGGCGACCGCCCGCTGGCCGACCTGGGCCCCGATCGCGTCCACCAGCCGCCAGCGGCCCGCCGACAGGCTGGCCGAGCCGGCGTCGATACGTTCGGCGAAGCTGCGCGTGCCGTCCGGCCCCACCGCGTAGATGAAGAAGGCGACGTCCATCAGTCGACCGGCGGCCCGGTCCTGCCGTTCCGCGCGAATGATGACCTGCCGCTGATCGTCGCCTTCGCGCAGCCAGATGGCTTCCTGACGCTCGCCGGGGGCCGAGCCGCTGATGCGCGCGCGCTCCCGCTGCCACAGGCCGTCGGCCGAGGCGGCCAGCGGCCCCAGCGCGGTGACCGTCAGCACCCCCGCCACGAACGCCAGAACCGCCGCCGGAGCCACGAAACGCCAGGCCGACAGACCCGCCGCCCGCATGGCGATCAGTTCGCTCCGCCGGTTCAGACCGACATAGGCCCCAAGTGTCCCGAACAGGAAGACGAACGGCAGCAACTGAAGGATGACCGCCGGCGACTTCGCCAGCATCAGCCCGAAGACCCGGGCGCCCGACAGCTCCGCGTCGGAGCCCAGGGTGCGGCTGATCTCGACATAGTCGATCAGCATCACCAGACCGCCGATTACGGCCAGGGCGACGCCCAGCGCCCTGGCCGTCTGGATCAGGATGTAGCGTTCGACCCGGCCGGGCCGCCAGCTCAGCAGGGCGCTCATGCCGTGGCCCTCAGGGGGCGAAGACGCAGGCGTACGCGCGCCGGCCTGGGCTTCAGCTGCAGGAACAGCACCCGGACAGCCAGTCCCGCCACCACCAGCGGCAGCGCGTACTGCAGAACGTTGAGCCAGGGGCTCCAGGCAGACGCGGCGACGAGGCCGTATCCGACGACACGCACCACCAGGAACACCCCCGCCGCCTTGGCGATCCGCGACCCGTAGCCGGTGCGACTGAACGCGCCGCCCAGGATGGACGACAGGGCCAGCGCCATGGCCGTGAGCCCATAGAGGGGCGATGCGAGGCGGGAATGTCCCTCTGCGATCAGCTCAGAACGCGACCCCGCCGATTCGATCAGCGCCGGTGTCGGCGCGAACAGCTGCGTCAGCCAAAGGTCGGACGCCTTGTACCGGACCGTCTGGTCCTCCGGCACGAAGGGCGACAGATCGAAGGAGTAGCGGTCGAAGGACAGGAAGGTCAGGACGCCGTTCGAGGCGTACCGTTGCATCGAGCCGCCTTCGAGCGTCAGGACCGGCGCGCCGTCGATGCGCGAGAAGCGCGCTTCCTGGGCGTCCCACGTCGTCACGTTCTCGCCGCGCTGCAGATAGATGAAAAGGTTCCTGAGCAGGCCGTTTTGCTCGATCTGCTGGACATAGACGGTGATCCCGTCGGGGCCCTGCACGAAGCGGCCCTCCTCGACCAGCAGCGCCGCGAGGTCGGTGCGGATCGCGAAGGTGGTGTCGCGCGCTTCCCGCTGCGCCCAGGGCTGCAGCCAGACGTTTGAGACCAGCCCCAGGATGACGGCCGCGGCTGCGATGCGCAGCGCCGGCCGCAGCGCCTGCCATCGCGTGAGCCCCCCCGCGAAGGCGGCGGTCAGCTCCTGCTCGCGCTGCAGCCGGGTCAGAGCGATCAGGGCGCCGACGAACACCCCGATCGGCAGGATCACCGAGATCAGCTGCGGCATGGCCAATACCGTCAGCTTGATCATGACCGACAGGCTCTGGCCGCGTTCGACGATGATCTCCAGCTGGTCCAGGCTCTGGCTCAGCAGCCCGATACCGGCGAGCGACCCCACGGCCGCCAGGATCGGCATCGTCAGCTGACGCTGGAGATATCGCTGGATGAGGGTCATGCGACGGCGGGGCTCAGGATCGACCGGCTGCGAGGTTGCGGTCGCGGACGGAGCGGCGCATGTAACACATCGGGAGCGGGGCGACAGCGCCCCCCGCTCGCTCACCTTTTTCGTCTGTAGCAATCCCGGACCGCTGCCGGGCTGGAGTCACCCTTGATCACCATCGAGTTCGCCGCCGACCCCGGATCCGCCGAGGTCCTCGCCCTGCTCGTCCACGATGGGGCCGGCCTGACCGGCCGCGCCGCCGATATCGACTCGGGTTCGGGCGGCGCGCTCAAGCGCGCGATCGGCGCCAGCCGGTTCACCGGCGCCGCCCGCAGCACCCTTTCGGCGCTGGCGGTTCAGGGCGTCGAGGCCGGTCATGTGTTGCTGGTCGGCGCCGGCAAGGTCGACCAGTTCGACGATCTGGCGCTCGAGACCGCGGCGGCCCAGGCCTATCAGGCCGTGAAGACTTCCGGCGCCGCGACCCTGGCCATCGACGTGTCCCACCTGTCGGCCGAACAGGCGGCGCGGGCCGCGTTCGCGGTCGAGCTCGGCGCCTATCGTTTCGACAAGTACCTCACCAAGCAGAAGCCCGAGAAGCGGCCGTCGGTCACGACCGTGCGGATCGTCACCTCCGACGTCGAGGCCGCCCGGGCCGCGCATGAGCCGATGCACGCCGTGGCCGAGGCCGTCCACTTCTCGCGCGACTTGGTCGCCGAGCCGGCGAACGTTCTCTACCCGGCCGAGTTCGCCCGCCGGGTCAAGGCGCTGGAGCCCCTGGGCCTGAAGGTCGAGATCCTCGGCGAGGCCGAGATGGAGAAGCTGGGCATGCGTCTGCTGCTCGGCGTCGGTCAGGGCAGCGTGCGCGAGAGCCAGCTGGCGGTGATCCGCTGGGACGGCGGCAAGGCGGGCGAGGCCCCGATCGCCTTCGTCGGCAAGGGCGTCTGCTTCGACACCGGCGGCATCTCGATCAAGCCGGCCCAGGGCATGGAGGACATGATCTGGGACATGGGCGGCGCCGGCGCCGTGGCCGGGCTGATGCACGCGCTGGCGGGCCGCAAGGCCAAGGTCAATGCGGTCGGCGTCCTCGGCCTCGTGGAGAACATGCCCGACGGGAACGCGCAGCGTCCGGGCGACATCGTCGTCTCGGCCTCTGGCCAGACGGTGGAGGTGATCAACACCGACGCGGAGGGCCGCCTCGTTCTGGCCGACGCCCTCTGGTACGTGCAGAAGCACTTCAAGCCCAAGGCCATCGTCGACTTGGCCACCCTGACCGGGGCCATGATCATCGCTCTTGGCCTTGATTACGCGGGCCTGTTCTCCAACGACGACGATCTGTCGGCGAACATTCTCGCCGCCTCGGGCAAGGTGGGCGAGAACGTGTGGCGCATGCCGATGCCGCCCCAGTACGACAGGATCATGGACTCCAAGCAGGCGGACATGCGCAACTCGGCGGGCCGTGATGGGGGTTCGATCACCGCGGCGCTCTTCCTGCAGCGGTTCATCGAGAACACGCCGTGGGCGCACCTCGACATCGCCCCGACCGCCTGGGTCAAGGACAGCCAGCGTCCGACCGTGCCCGACGGCCCCGTCGGCTTCGGCGTGCGTCTGCTCGACCAGATGGTGCGGGACTCCTACGAGTCGAACTGAACCTCCTGGTCCGCCGAGCCTTGGAAGTCTGGTTCTATCACCTCGAACGATCCAGCCTCGAGGAGGTCCTGCCGGGCCTCCTCGACAAGGCCCGCGAGCGCGGCTGGCGATCGCTGGTCAAGGCGCCGGTCGAGCGTCTGGACCACGTCGACCTGCTGCTCTGGACCTGGCGTGACGACAGTTTCCTGGCGCACGGTCGCGCCGAGGGCTCTCATGCCGCGCGCCAGCCCATCCTTCTGACCGAATCCGGCGAGAACCTGAACGGCGCTCAGGCGCTGTTCATTCTTGACGGCGCTGAGTTGGGCGAGACGAGGGATTTCGAACGTTGCTTCATCATCTTCGACGGTCGCGACGAGACGGCGCTGAGCGCGGCGCGGGCGCGCTGGAAGAGCCTGAAGGATCGCGGCGAGGCGTTGGCCTACTGGCGCCAGTCGCCCGAGGGGCGGTGGGAAAAGGCGGCCTGATCCTGTGTTTCGCCGCGCTGTCAGGCTGCGGCGGCGGCGAGGCGGCGCGAACCCCGGCCCGCGTCGCCACCGGCCCGGCCCCCGCGATCGTCGCCGACGCGGCCGCGAACCCTCCTGTCGGCAGCCGTCTGCCCACGCTGGACACCGACATCTGCAAGGCCGGCGAGCTTCAGTGGCTGGTCGGTCGTCCGAGGTCGGAGATCCCGGTGCCCGTCGACGTCATCAATCGCCGGGTCGCCTGCACCACCTGCCCGGTGACGGAAGACTACTCGCCGTACCGGCTCAACATCTTTTATGATCAGCAGACCGGTCTGGTGACCGAGGTTCGCTGCGGATGAGGGAGACCCCGATGAAAGCCGTCCTGGTGGCGTCTCTGCTGGCTGCGACGGCGGCCTGCGCCCCGGCGCCCGCTGAAACCATCGTCGATGCGGGCGGCGAAGCCCAGGCCTGTCCGGCCGAGCGCTACGCCTATCTGGTCGGACGTCCGCGCTCCGAAATCCCGCAGACCCCGCCCGGCGCGACTTGGCGCGTGACCTGCTCCAGCTGCCCGGTGACGATGGACTACAACCCGAACCGCCTGAACATCCTGTACGACCGAGAGTCCGGGGTGGTGGAGGACGTGAAATGCGGCTGATCCTTCTCACGGCCGCCGGCGCGGCCCTGGCGGCCTGCGCGCCGGTCGAGGCCCCGACCCCCGGCGGTCCGGAGCCCTGGCGCTGCGACGCCGACGGCGCCCGCTCCCTGATCGGCAGCCACGTCGGCGCCGTCACTTTTCCCCAGGACGCACCCGTCAGGATCGTCTGCACCACCTGCCCGACCACGCGCGACTATCGCCCGGATCGGCTGAACGTCCGCTTCAACGAAGCGACGGGCATCATCGAGAGCGTGGACTGCGGCTAGGGCGGGACTTCAGGCCACCTGCGCCAGGGCCTCTTCCGCCTCCAGCCACTCCGCTTCCGCCGCGTTCAGCGCCTCCTGAGTCGTCGCCCGGCGGCGAGACAGGTCCGCCAGCTGGCCGGGGTCCTCGACGGCCGCCTTCGCCAGGGCGGCGTCCAGGGCCGCGATCTCGGCGCTGAGTTCGGCCATGCGCGCCTCGGCCTTCTTCGCCGCATGGCGCAGGGTCGAGGCGGACGGCCCCTTGGCCTTGGGCGCCGGCTGGGGCGCAGGGGCGGGAGGCGGCGTCGCGGGTTCCGCAGCGGCGGGGTCGCGCAGCTGCCCGGGCTTCGCCCCCGCCTGTTTCGCGCGATCCAGGACGAACTTCGCATAGTCGTCCATGTCCCCGTCGAACGGCTTCACCGTGCCGTCGGCCGCAAGCCACAGCCGGTCCGCGACCAGCTCCATCAGCGACCGGTCGTGGGTGATCAGGATCACCGCACCGGTGTACTGGTTCAGCGCATCCAGCAGCGCGCCGCGGCTGTCGATGTCCAGGTGGTTGGTCGGCTCGTCCAGGATCAGGATGTGCGGCGCGTCCATCGCCACCAGGTTCAGCAGGAGCCGCGCCCGCTCGCCGCCCGACAGGGCCGCCACCTTGGTCTCCTGCTTCTCGAACGGCAGGCCGAACTGCGCCAGCCGCGAACGGCGGCTCGATTCCGACGCATCCGGCATGGCGCGGCGGATGATCTGCAGCGGCATGTCCTCCGGGTCCATCGCCTCGATCTGGTGCTGGTGGAACCAGCCCACGCGCATCTTGCCGTCGCGGTGGAACTCCCCGGTCTCGATGCTCAGCGCGCGTGCGATCAACTTGGCGAAGGTCGACTTGCCCGCGCCGTTGACGCCCAGCAGACCGATGCGGTCGTCCAGATCCATCCTGAGGTTCAGGTTCCTCAGGATCGGCTTGCCGGGCTCATAGCCGACGTTGGCCTTCTCCAGCCGGATGAGGGGCGGGGGCAGGGGCTTTTCGGGCGAGGGCAGGATGAAGGGCGCGACGCGTTCCTCCGGCGGCAGCTCGATGCGCTGCATCTTCTCCAGCCGCTTGACCCGCGACTGGGCCTGGGCGGCCTTGGAGGCCTTGGCCTTGAAGCGGTCGATGAACTTCTGCAGGTGCGCGCGCTCGGCCTCCTGCTTGGCCTGCGTCGCCGCCATCAGCCGCAGCTTCTCGGC
>JBKBUS010000371.1:0-2375 GCA_046290035.1 Brevundimonas sp. | reverse complement strand
ACGAGGCCAAGCTCGCGCTGAACATGTTCTGATCCGATGACCGATCTCGCCGCCGCCACGCCCAGACCGCGCCGCCCCCGCCCCAAGGTCGTGACCCTGACCGAGGCCGCCGCCGAGCGCGTGCGCGAGATCATGGAGGGGGCCGACAGGCCCTATGTCGGCCTGCGGGTCGGGGTGAAGAACGGCGGCTGCGCCGGGCAGGAGTACACCCTGGCCTACGCCGAGGAGGCCGGGCCGCTGGATGAGGTGGTGGAGGACAAGGGCGTCAGAATCCTGATCGAACCGAAGGCGGTGCTGTTCCTGATCGGCACGGAGATCGACTTCGAGACGACGAAGCTCGCCTCCAAGTTCGTGTTCCGCAATCCGAACCAGACCGACGCCTGCGGCTGCGGCGAGAGCGTCACGATCGTGCCGGCGGCCGGCTGAGCTAGTTCGGACGCGCCGCGCGCCTCAGCTCATCCGGGGTCGGGACGAGCACGGCCGGGGTGACGGGGCGGCCCGTGGCCTCCGCGACCAGTTCTGCGGTCCTGCCTTCGACCGCCGCCTCCAGGCGCGCCAGGAACTCGTCCTTGGGCAGTCCGGGCGGGATGGGGTCTAGAAACTCGAGAGTCGCGACCCCTGCGTGCTTCTCGAACGCCTCCTGCGGCCAGAACAGGCCGAGATTGGTCGCCAGCGGCACGACCGGCAGGTCGAAGTCGCGGGCCATGTGCCAGACCCCCGAGCGATAGCGGAACTTCTCGCCGACCTTGGCGAGATTGCCCTCAGGGTAGATCAGGATGCGACGGCCCTCGCGATGGGCGTCCGCGGCCCGTTCCTTCAGCGCCTCGCGGGCGCGGTGGCCGCCGCAGTTGTTGACGACGATGGCGCCGAGCTTCCTCAGCACCGTGCCCAGGAGCGGGAACTTCTCCAGGTGGTCGCCGGTGACGAAGGCCAGATCCTCGAACTGGTCGTAGGTGGCGAAGCCGTCCCCCCAGCTCTGGTGCTTCGAGGCGATGATGAAGGCGCCGGACGGCAGACGCTCGCGACCCCGCACCTCGATCCGGATGCCGGCGAACAGCCGCATCGCCTGCACCATGCGGCGTACGTAGCGGCGGATCACCCAGGTCGTCGGCCCCCGGCCCGGCGCGAGCGCGGCGAAGGCGGCCGCGAGGCCGTAGCCGACGGACAGGACCCAGTAGGCGAGGTTGAACGCGACGCTGCGCACCGGCGGATCAGGCCGCCTTGTGGCTGATGGCGCGGGCGTTGGTGACGCGGTTCCGACCGGCGCGCTTGGACGCATACAGCGCGCTGTCCGCCCGCTCGATCAGGGACTGGACGCTTTCATCGGGCAGACGCTGAGCCAGGCCCGCCGAGACGGTGATGGCGCCGAGCTCGTCGTTGGTGGATCGGCGGCGCAGTTGCCGCGAGGCGATCTCCTCTCGCGCCGCGTTGAGTTCGCTCTCCACCATGGCCGCGAGCTCGCCGGGGAAGATCACGGCGAACTCCTCGCCGCCGTACCTGGCGGCGACGCGGGGCGTCCGTCCGATCCGGGCCAGCACGCTGGCGACGTAACGCAGGACCTGATCGCCGGTCTGATGGCCCCAGGTGTCGTTGAAGTGCTTGAAGTGGTCGATGTCGATGACCGCCAGGGTCATGGGCGCGCCGGTTTCGTCCTGCTCGTCGCAGGCGGAGGCGAGCGCCTCGTCGAAGGCCTTGCGGTTGGCGAGGCCGGTGAGGGCGTCCGTCAGGGCGTCGCGACGAACCTGCTCCAGGTGCTCGCGCAGGCGCGACACCTCCTTGACCGAGTCCTCCAGGCGGCGCTCGAGGACGGCGTTCTCCTGACGCACCTTGGTGGTTGCGCTGGACAGGCCGTCGACGACCGCCTTCAGAGCGACCGGCTCGGCGTCCGGAATGAACTTGTCCGAGGCCTCGGCCAGGGTCTGGCCATAGGCCCGCTGCGATTCCTGCGCGCTGGCGATGGCCTGGGAAACGGTGCTGAGTTCGCGGTTCAGGACGGCCCCGGCGTCGCGGATCTCCTCGCTGAGGCGTCCGCGCGGCAGGAACTCCGCGGCGAGCCTTTCCGCGACCGCCTCGGTGAACGGCTCATGATCCTCAAGCAGACGCCTCATCTCGGCGCCCAAGGGGCTTTCCGGGGCGCCGAGATAGTGGAGCCACAGCTCGAAGTTCAACGGCGTGGGCCAGACGCCCGCCGCCTCCATTTCCGTCAGAGCCTGCCTGGCCAGCGAGAAGCCCGTCGGCCCCCGCAGGGTGGTCTCCACCTGCGTCATGTCCCGTCCCTTGGGCGCTATCGCGCCGTGACGCAGAAGAGCCTATGCGGCTTCATCTAACACGGGCTTAATCACGCCGGAAAGGTCAGGAAAAACAACCTTAGGCAG
>JBKBUS010000023.1:0-10973 GCA_046290035.1 Brevundimonas sp. | reverse complement strand
GATCGCATCGCCATCATGGCCGGCGGCCGCGTGGCCGAGGAGCTGATCTTCGGCAAGGAGAACATCACCTCGGGCGCCAGCTCCGACATCGAGCAGGCGACGAAGCTGGCGCGTGCGATGGTCACCCGCTGGGGCTTCTCCGACAAGCTGGGCACCGTGGCCTATGGCGAGAACCAGGAAGAGGTGTTCCTGGGTCACTCCGTGGCGCGCAGCCAGAACGTCTCGGAAGAGACCGCTCGGATCATCGACGAGGAGGTCAAGCGCATCGTCAGCTCCGGCTGGGACGAGGCGCGCCGCATTCTGACCGAGAAGGCCGACGACCTGGAGGCGCTGGCCCAGGCGCTGCTGGAGTACGAGACCCTGTCGGGCGAGGAGATCAAGGATCTGCTTGAGAAAGGCGTGAAGCCCAACCGCGACGAGAACAACTTCCCCAACGCGGGACCTTCCGTCGCCGTGCCCATCACCCCCCCGATGGAGCCGCAGGCGGTCGCCGCGAGCGTGCCGCCGACGGTTCACTGAGCGGGGTCAGGATAGCGACTGATGGGGCGGCTCCGGCGACGGAGCCGCCCTTTCTGCTCGACCGCGGCCATCCTCGATGCGAAGCGCCTGGGTGTCGCGAGTGATGCCAACAAGTTTGCAAATTAAACAGGTCTTGTGTATGGATGGTTCCTCAGAACAGGAGTCGCCATGTCTGGACCGTCAACCGACCGCCTGCACGGTCTCGACGCACTGAGGGGCGGGGCCCTGCTGCTCGGCGTTGTTCTTCACGCCAGCCTGTCCTTCATGCCCGAGCAGATCTGGATCACGGCCGACGCTAGCCGCTCCGTCGGCGCGGCTTGGCTGTTCTTCGCCATCCACCTGTTCCGGATGACCGTCTTCTTCCTGATCGCCGGCTTGTTCGCCCATCTGATGATCGTGCGGCGTGGCGGACTCGGCTTCGCCAAGGATCGCGCCGTGCGCATCACGGGGCCGCTGCTGGTGTTCTGGTTTCCGGTCATGGCCGGGATCGTCACGGCGCTCATCTGGAACGCCTACGTCAACGGCATGGTCACGCCCGGCGCGCCCGCCCCGCCGCCGCCGACCTATAACTGGACCAACTTCCCGCTGACCCACCTGTGGTTCCTGTATGTCCTCAGCCTGTTCTGCCTCTCCGCGCTGATCCTCAGGGCGCCCTTCGCCGCTCTGGACCGACAGGGAGGCTGGGGGCGCTCGGTCGATCGGGTCACGGACAGCCTGACCGGCTGGCATACGCCGCTGATCCTCGCGGGGCCCCTGGCGGCCGCCCTCTGGTTGGATCCGGCTTGGGTGGCCTTCTTCGCGGTTCCGACGCCGGACGCCGGCGTGATCCCGAACGCCGCCGCCCTGATCGGCTTCGGTCTCGCTTTCGGCATGGGTTTCTTCATCGATCGCCGCCGCGACCTCCTCGACCGCATCGCCCGCGCCTGGCCCGCCTATCTGCTGCTGGCGGTAGCGACGGGAGTCTGGGGCTATGTCCTCAGCGGCGGTCCCGTGCTCACGCCAAGGGTCGAGCCGACCGCCGCCAAGGCTCTCGCCGCCGGCGTCATCGCCGTGGCCGTCTACGCCTCGGCCTTCGCCACCCTGTCTCTTTGCCTGCGCTTCGTCTCCAGCCAGAGCCCGGTGCGGCGCTACCTCGCCGACAGCTCCTACTGGGTCTACATCCTGCATCTGCCGCTGGTCATGCTGGCCCAGGTCTGGGTGCAGCACTGGGCTGGACCCTGGTGGCTGAAGCTCGGCGGCTTGTCCCTCGGCGTGCTCGGCGCCTGCCTGCTGACCTATGAGCTCATGATCCGCCACACCTTCATGGGCCGCTGGCTGAACGGCCGCCGCGTTCCCTGGCGGCGGACCGCCCAATCCATCCCCGCCGCGGCCGAATAGCTTGCCAACGCCCTGCCGCTCGTCCACCCCAGGACGCGCCGGATTCCGGAGAAGCCCATGACCGAAACGTCCCGCAGCACCCCGCAGGCCGACCTCGCCTTTCTGCGCTCGATCATCGAAGGGGGCGCGAGCGGCCGGGGCATGCTGACCATGGGCGTCGCCTACTGCGCCGGCGGGGTCCTGTACGGTCTGCAGTGCCTGTTCCACATCGCCCAGATGCACGGCTGGATTCTGTGGCCCGCGGGTCCCAGCCTGCTGTTCATCGTCGGTGTCAGCGTCGCCTTCTGCGCCGTACTGGCCTGGGCCGTGCGCGAGGACCGTAAGCACAAGGCGGCCAGCGGTCCGCTCGCCACCCGCACCATGAATGCGGCCTTCACGGCCACGGGCATGGTCAACCTGGCGGTCATCATCATCTTCGGCGTGGGCTCGGCGCGGGATCAGGATTTCGCCGTCTGGCTGTATTATCCGGCCATCATCTTCGCGGGACAGGCCGCGGCCTGGTTCGTCGCCTGGAGCCTCAAGAAGCGGGCCTGGATGCTGGCGACGGCGGCGGGGGGCTGGATCACGGCGGTGGCGCTCGGGCTACTGGTCCGGCAGACCGACGTCTATCTCTATCTCTGCACCGCCGCTCTCTTCCTGCTCTTCGCGCTGCCCGGCTGGATCATGATCCGGGGCGCTCTGCAGGCTCGGGCCGCGGACTGAGCATGGGACTGGCCGATCTCGGCAGGATCGACGAGGTCATCCACGGCCGCATGCGGCTGGGGATCATGGTCTATCTCGCCGACGTGGAGACGGCCGAGTTCACCGAGCTTAAGACCGTTCTGGAAGCCACACAGGGCAACCTGTCGGTGCATCTGAAGAAGCTGGAGGACGCCGGCTATGTCGCCATCCAGAAGAGCTTTCGCGACAACAAGCCGCTGACCCGGGTATCGCTCACGTCGGCGGGCCGTGCCGCCTTCGCCGCCTACCTGGACGCCATCGGCGCGGTGATCGGAGGGCGCGGATGAGCCCCCGCGTCATGGGCATCGTCAACGTCACGCCGGACAGCTTCTCGGACGGGGGCCGTCTGGCCTCGGCGCAGGCGGCCATCGAGCACGCGATGCGGCTGGTCGCCGACGGAGCCGACATCCTCGACATCGGCGGCGAGAGCACCCGGCCGGGCGCGGCGCCGGTCGCGGTCGATGAGGAGATCGCGCGCACCTTGCCCGTCATCGTCGGCTTGCGCGCCCGTTGGGATGGCCCGATCAGCATCGACACCATGAAGCCGGAGGTGGCGCGCGCGGCCGTGGCGGCGGGCGCCTCCATCTGGAACGACGTGGCCGGTCTGGGCTTCACCGACGATGCAGCCGAAGTCGCGGCCGAGCTCGGCTGTGACGTCATCATCATGCATGGGCTCCGGCCGAGATCGGCCAGGCATGTCGAGGTGGAGACCCAGGACATCGTGTCGGCCGTCATCGACGACCTCCATTCCCGGGCTGATCGGGCGATCGCGGCCGGGGTCCCGTCATCGCGGATCACGCTGGATCCGGGCATCGGCTTCGGCAAGACGCCCGAACAGGGACTGCGGCTCACCGCCGGGCTGAATCGGATCAAGGCGGTGGGCTTTCCGGTGCTCTACGGCGCCAGCCGCAAGCGCCTGATCGCCGCCGTCGATCCGAGCGCGGCTGACGCGGGGGACCGTCTTGGGGGATCGCTGGCGCTGGCGCTGGCCGCGGCCGATCGGGGCGCCGACGTGATCCGCGTTCACGACGTGCGCGAGACGGCTCAGGCGCTGAAGCTCCGGGCTGCCCTGGAGGCGTGAGCTTGCCTAGAGCTGGGCCGCGTCGGATTCAGGGCCTCCGAATCGGGAGTTCGCCATGTCCCTGTCGCCCTATGTCACGCCGGTTCTGCTGCTGATTCTGTCGAACGTCTTCATGACTTTCGCCTGGTACGGCCACCTGAAGTTCGAGGGGCGGCCGCTGTGGGTGCTGGTTCTGGTCAGCTGGGGCATCGCCTTTTTCGAGTACTGGCTTGCGGTGCCGGCCAATCGCATCGGCCATCAGGTCTATTCCGCCGCCGAGCTGAAGACGATGCAGGAGGTGATCACGCTTCTGGTCTTCGCCGTTTTCTCGGTGGCCTATCTGGGCGAACGGCTGACGCTAAACCACCTGATCGGCTTCGCCCTGATCGCCGGCGGGGCCTGGTTCATCTTCAGGGGGCCGCTCGGCCCCTGAAGGCTTGCCCCGCGCCGCGCGGCCCGCCATGTGGCGGGCATGAACCTCTCCGCCATCAATCCGTGGTTCGCGCTGGCGCTGGCGGGCGTGCTGGAGATCGTCTGGGCGTCTGGCTTCAAGTACGTCGGACCGCAGCGGCCGTGGATCTCGCTGGGCGTCGGCGCGGCCATGCTGGCGAGTTTCGCCTTTCTGTGGGTCGCGACCCAGAAACTGCCGATCGGCACGGCCTATGCGATCTGGACGGGCATCGGCGCGGTCGGTGCGGCTACGGTCGGCATCGCGGCCTATGGCGAGCCGGCGACGGCGGTGCGACTGATCTGCATCGTGCTGATCGTGGCCGGCATCGTCGGGCTGAAGCTGTTCTCGGGCGCTCCCGCGTGAGCTGCGCTCAGGCAACGAGCGACCGCGCCGCGAACGGTAGCGCTCCAGGCATGGGAAGAGTGCTCGTCATCGCCGGCTCGGACTCCGGCGGCGGAGCAGGGCTGCAGGCGGACATCAAGGCGGTGACCATGCTCGGCGCCTTTGCGGCGACGGCGGTGACCGCGATCACGGTGCAGAACACCCTGGGGGTCCACGGCGTACATCCTCTGCCGCTCGACCTGATCGAGGCCCAGGCGCGCGCGGTGCTGGACGACATCGGCGCCGACGCCATCAAGACCGGCATGCTGGGCTCGACCGAGGTGGTTGAGCGCGTCGCCGCCATCCTCGATACGACGGACGCGCCCGCCGTGGTCGATCCGGTGATGGTGGCCAAGGGCGGGCAGCCGTTGTTGTCAGAGGATGCGGTTGGGACCGTGCGCAGCCTGATGATCCCCCGCGCGGCGCTGCTGACGCCCAACGCGCCGGAAGCCGAGGCGCTGACGGGCCTCGAGGTGAAGGATCTGGACGGTCAGCGCCGGGCGGGCGAGGCCCTTCTGACGATGGGCGCGGGCGCGGTGCTGATGAAGGGCGGACACGTGCCGGGCGAAACGGTCATGGACCTACTGATCACCTCACAGGGCGAAACGCTGCTTGAGGGTGAGCGCGTGGAGACCCGACACACCCACGGGACGGGCTGCACCCTGGCCAGCGCCTGCGCGGCCGGGCTGGCGAAGGGGCTGTCGCTGGAGGTCGCGGTGGCCGAGGCCTGGGCCTATGTCGCCGAGGCGATCCGGCGTGCGCCTGGCTTGGGCGGCGGTCACGGACCGCTGGACCACGCCTGGCCGGTGAGGGCGCGATGAGCCGAGCCGAGGAGCTGGACGCCATCCTTCGCGCCAGCCCCATGCTGATGCGCGTCCTGACTACGCTGAGGACGCTCGACCTGCCGCACTGGCGGGTGTTCTCGGGCGCCGTCTATCAGACGGTGTGGAACGCCCGGACCGGGCGCGCGCCGGAGTATGGCTTGAAGGATTTCGACGTCGGCTATTTCGACCCGGACGTCTCCTGGGACGCCGAGGACGTCTTCATTCGTCGGGTGGCGGACGCCTTCGATCCGCCGCTCAAGGAGATGGTCGAGGTGCGCAATCAGGCGCGGGTGCACCTCTGGTTCGAGAGACGGTTCGGGGAGCCGTACGCGCCGCTCCGCCAGACCGACGAGGCGCTTGAGCGGTTCGTCTGCCCCGCCTTCGCGATCGGCGTGCGGCTGGAAGTCGACGACACGATCAGCGTCGCCGCGCCCTTCGGCCTGGACGACGTTTTCGACATGGTGTTGCGCCCTAATCCCCTGCGCGGCGTGGCCCGGGGCTGGGCCCGGACGACGGCGTCGGCCAAGGCGCGCTGGCCCGAATTGACCATCCTGGAGCCGGAGACGACGACATGAGCCTGAGACAGTGGACCGTGGACGCCTTCGCCAGCGCGGCGTTCCGCGGCAACCCCGCCTGCGTGGTGGAGCCTCTGTCGGCCTGGGGCGAGGACGCCTGGATGCAGGCGCTGGCGATGGAGAACAATCAGGCCGAGACCGCCTTTCTGAGGCGCACCGCCGATCCGGCGCGCTTCGACCTGCGCTGGTTCACGCCGACCATGGAGGTGGAGCTATGCGGCCACGCCACGCTCGCCTCGGCGCATGTCCTGTTCACGGAGCTGGCCGCGACGGCGGAACGCCTGACCTTCGACACCCGCGCCGGCCCCCTGATCGTGGAGCGGGCGGGCGAGGGCTACGCCATGGACTTCCCGGCCGATCCGCCCCGTCGCACCGACGTTCCCGAGGGCCTGGCGGAGGCGTTGGGCGTGGCGCCCGACGAGGTCTGGGCGGGCCGCTATCTGATCGCGGTGCTGAAGGACGCGGCCGCCGTTCGGGGCCTGACTCCCGACATCGCCGCGCTCCACCGCATCGCCGGAGAGGCCACGGGCGGCAGGGGCAATATCGTGGTGGCGGCGACGAGCGACAACCCGGCCTACGATGTGGTGGATCGCTTCTTCGCCCCGGGATCTGGCGTGGCCGAGGACCCGGCCACCGGCTCGGCCCACTGCATCCTGGCGCCGCTTTACGCCGATAAGCTGGATCGCGCCGAGGTGCGGTTTCTGCAGGCCTATCCCGGCCGGGGCGGAGACATCGTGACAGAACTCCGGGGCGATCGCGTGATCCTGAAGGGGCGGGGGGTCACGACCGTCGACAGCCGGCTGCGCGTCTGAGGCGGTTCGTCTTTCGCCTTAAGCCTGTCTACACTGGCCATTCAGCCGGCGTTCAGCGCCGCGCGCCTACACACGACGCCATGTTCGAAGCTCGCGCCCTTTACCTCGCCGCCGCCATGGCGGCCCTGGCCTCGACGGTTCCGACCATCGCGGATGCGCAGGTGCGCAGTCCCTACGCCAGCCAGCTGCGCCAGAACGAGGCTCGCGAGGAAGCGCGAGAGGGCCGGCGCCTGGAGCTGGTGGAGGTCCTGCGCCGGGTCGAGGCGGGTCGCCCCGGACGCATGCTGCCGGGCGGCGTCCAGGCGCGTTCGGAAGTGTACATCATCCAGTGGGAGTACCCGGGCGGGCGCGTGGTCAGCATCACCGTCGACGCCCGGACGGGTCGGATCATTTCGGAGCGCTGAATGCGGGTTCTTCTGGTCGAGGATGACGCCGACCTGTCGCGGCAACTCAAGGCCGCCCTGAGCGACGCCGGCTATGCGGTGGATCATGCGCCCGACGGGGAGGAGGCCTGGTTCCTGGGCGACACCGAGCCCTACGACGTGGTGGTTCTGGACCTCGGCCTGCCCAAGATCGACGGTGTCTCCGTGCTGGAACGCTGGCGGCGCGAGGGCAAGACGACGCCGGTTCTGATCCTGACTGCGCGCGGCGCCTGGTCGGACAAGGTGTCGGGCTTCGACGCCGGGGCCGACGACTATCTGACTAAGCCCTTCCACACCGAGGAGCTGCTGGCGCGTCTGCGCGCGCTGCTTCGGCGGTCGGCGGGGCATGCGCAGGCGACCCTGACCTGCGGCGGCTTGAGGCTGGATCCCCGCGCCGCGCGGGCCAGCGTCAACGGCGAGCCGCTTCGGCTGACCAGCCTCGAGTACCGGTTGCTGCACTATCTGATGATGCATCAGGGGCGGGTGATCAGCCGCACCGAGCTGGTGGAGCACCTGTACGACCAGGACTTCGACCGCGACTCCAACACCATCGAGGTGTTCGTCGGCCGTCTGAGGAAGAAGATCGGGCCGGACCGGATCGAGACGGTTCGCGGCCTGGGCTATCGGCTGACGCCGCTGGCCGGCGAGACCGAGGCGGCGTGAACCCGTTCCGGCGCTGGTCCCACTGGCCCGCCGAGGTCGGCCGCGCCGGCCGGTCGCTGACCGTCCGCCTGATCTGGCTGGCGACCCTGTGGATCGCCGCCGCCCTGATCCTGACCGGCTATGTGCTGACCTCGCAGTTTCAGGAATCCGGCCTGAGGCGTCTCGGGGGCGTTCTGAACACGACGCTGGACGCCCTGATCGTGGCCTCGGCGCGGGTCCCGGACGTGGCGCAGACGCCCCAGATCATGGACCAGCGAACGCTGGACATTTTCTCCGGCAAGTACTGGAGCATCGCGGTGCCGGACGGTGAGGGGGGGCTGAGGCCCGTCGCCCGGTCCCGGTCGCTGTGGGACTCCGACCTGAACATCCCCGGCGGCCTGTTCGAGCGGCTGGAGGCCTCGCCCGGCGCAGTCATCACCTACAACGACGTGGGACCGAACAGCGAACCGCTGCGGGTGGCTGCGACGCTTAAGGAGATCACCAGCCGTCAGGATCGCGTCGTCTATCTGGCGGCCATAGACCGATCCAACATCGACATCGACACGGCGCAGTTCGCGCGCCTGACCTGGACCGCTCTGGGCCTGCTGGGTTTCGGCCTGATCGCGGCGGTGGCCATCCAGGTACGGATTGGGCTTCGGCCTCTGTACAGTCTGAGGAACGAGATCGCCGACGTGCGCAAGGGCAAGGCGCAGCGGGTCATGCGTGGCTATCCGCGCGAGATTCAGCCGCTGGCCGAGCAGGTGAACAGGCTCCTGGAGCACAACCACGAGGTGGTGGAGCGCCAGCGAACCCATGTCGGCAACCTGGCGCACGCGCTGAAGACGCCCCTGTCGGTCATGTTGGCCGAGGTGAACGGCAAGTCGGGAGCCCTGCCCGACCTCGTGCGGCGACAGACCGAGGTGATGAAGGGCCAGGTGGACCATCACCTGCGCCGCGCCCGCGCCGCCGCCCGCGCTCAGGCCGGGGGCGAGCGCACCCTGGTGCCCGAGGTGCTGGACGAGCTGGCTGTGATGATGGAGCGCGTCTTCCAGGACAAGGATGTGATCATCGACTGGCGCGCGCCGGACGATCTGTGCTTTCGCGGCGAGCGCCAGGATCTGCAGGAGATCCTCGGCAACCTGATCGAGAACGCCTGCAAGTGGACCCGCCGCAAGGTGCGCGTGGTGGCCGGCCCCGCCGGCGTCGGGCGGCTGATCGTGGTCGTCGAGGACGACGGCCCGGGCGTGGCCGAGGATCAGCGCGAGGCGATCCTGCGACGCGGGGCGCGCGCCGACGAGGCGACGCCCGGCACGGGGCTTGGCCTATCCATCGTCGATGAACTGACCCGCGCCTATGAGGGACGACTGACCCTGGCCGCCAGCGACCTGGGCGGGCTGAAGGCGATCCTGGAGCTGCCGGCGGCCGAGTCCTGAGACCTAGGCTTTCTTAACCCTGTCCGGCGCAGCATGCGGGGAACCGGAGGCGCCCATGTCAGCCCTGCCGGCTGCGAAGGCCGCAGCCGTCGTCCAGCTTGTCGAGTCCGTCCCCGACGCCGCGCTGACGCGTCTGGCGGCGGCCGTGTCGCTGATGCCCGGTGAACAGGCCGCGGAGTTGGGGCGAATGATCGCCAGGGAGAGCCGGGACCGGGAGCTGCGCGCGATCGCCTTTTCGCCGGTTGCGGCCCTTTTCACGCCGCGCACCGACGGCTTCCCTGCGCCGACCTATCCGCGCGCGGTCATGGCTCGCCTGTGGAAGTTGGCCAGCGTGCCGGAGCCGGCGCTGACCCAGAAGCTGGACGCCATCGGGGTCGAGGACGCTGTGGTCGACCGCATCGGCGATCAGTTCCTGCGCGCCGCTGCCCGGGCGCTACGAGACACGCCGGACAAGGCCTGGCCGGGGGCGGACGTCGCCCAACGGGATCGCCTCGCCCTGCTGTTCGACCTGGGCCAACTGATGCGCAAGGCGGCGCCGCGGCTTCGCGCCTGGACCGCGCGCCCGGACGAGGACCAGGTCGCCGAGCTGCGCGTGCTGTTCCGCGAGGCGGCGTCGATGGCGCCGGACGGGGCGGAGCGGTTCGTGGAGCTGATCTTCGCCCACGTCGCCGACGCGCCGCTGATCCTCAGGATCGTCACCCTCAGCGCTGAGGCCGCGTCGAACAGCGACGTGCTGTCCAACTCTGAACTGGCGCCCTTCGTGGACGGATTGCTGGAAGCGACGGAGCAGCGGGTCGCGAGGATCGAAGCCTTCGTGGCCCGTCCCACGCGGGACCAGGTGTTGGACGTCGCCGCCGCCGTCGACTGGTGCGGCGACGTGCTGCGGGAGATGGGCCTGACGGTGAAGCCCGCGCCGGACAGCCGCTGGGGCAAGGCGGTTCAGGCCATGAAAGCGCGTGTGGAGCGCCAGGCGCTGTCCGCCCTGAAGGCCGGCGCCAAGGCGGTCGAGGCGGGCTTCCCGCTCGCTCGTCCCAAAGGCGCGCACAAGTCCGCCCCGTTGGAGCCGGATCTGACCGCGGCGCCAGACGGCCCGGTGATCGAACAGGCCCTGTCGCTGCTCGGGATGGTCGAGCGGGCCCGCCTGACCCTGTCGGAGTTCGGCTGCGAGTCGGCGCGGCAGGCGACGATGAAGGACGCGATCAAGCACCTGGCCGACTTCGCCGAGAAGGGGCTCGGGCAGGTGCGTGGCCCAGCGACCGACGGCGAGCGGCTGATCCGCCGGGCCGCCGAGGTGCTGTCCGGCGTCGGAGAGAGGGAGCTGGCGAAGGCGCTCGGTCGCCGACTGGACGCACGTGTCGCGGACGACGGGATGGCGGCGGTGAGGGCCATCGCCTAAAGAACCGGCCATGACGGCCTTCTGGTTGCTATCGGGACTGGCCGCCGCCTTGGCGGCCTGGATCCTCCTGACCTTCGCCAGGCGTGGCGAGCGCGAGGCGCCGGCCGATGCGCCCGCGACGCTGGAGCTTGACGAGCTGGAGCGGCTGCGCTCGCGAGGCCTGATGACCGACGACGCCTTCGCCGCCGCGCGGGCCGAGGCGGCGCGTCGCCTGATCCGCGAGCGGGACGAACAGGCCCCCCCGGTCGCGCGGCCGGAAGATCGGCGCTGGGTACTGGTGGCCGCGGTCGTCTCGGCCGCTGTGGCGCTTGGGCTCTATTTGGCGGTGGCCGCGCCCGGCTTCGGTGATCAGCCGTACGAG
>JBKBUS010000370.1:0-2403 GCA_046290035.1 Brevundimonas sp. | reverse complement strand
AACTGGACATTGATACCGCCCACCACCCGGCGCGGGACGAACTGATCAGGGCCGGAGGTCGCAGCCGGCTGCCTGACGCGGCCTTTGGGCGATCGGCGGCCACCGACGCCTTCATGCGGCTGTCCTCCGCCCTGCGACGGCGCGATGCGGCCGCCGACGAGATCGCGGCAATCTCGACCTATCCAACAGAGGCCTGGGACGCGTTCCGGCGGGCCTATCCGATCGCATCGGCGCCGGGACAGGCCCGTTCCTCCGCGCCGGTTTCGGTGGTCATCGACGCCGCAGACGCCGAGCCCGCAGCGCTGCGCGTCACGCTCGGCAGCCTGCTCGATCAGAGAGTTCCCGACTGGACGGCCCTGGTGCGGGCCGGGTCTGACCTTCATGACCACCCCGTGGCCAGCCTGGCCCATCAGGATGAGCGGATCGTATTCGACGACATCGACGCCGCCGCGACGCCGCAGGGCTCGGACGCGCCGATCCTGTTGTGCAGCGCGGGCCTGGCGCTGGATCCGGAGGCGTTGGGGTGGCTCCTGTTCGCCGCGACGCGGACGGGCGCGCAGCTGGTGTACGCCGATCACGATCACCACACTTCTGACTGGCGCCTGGGTCAAACGTTTGCCGATCCGGTGCTGTTGGGCGCGCCCGACCGGTTTGATCTGGAAACCCATCCCCACCCCCCGGCGGCGCTGCTCGCCTGCGCGGAAGCTCACGAAGTCCTCAGACGACGGATGGGCGAGGGCGTCTCGGGCGCGCCCCTGCGACGCGCGCTCCTGCTGGACGTCCTGGGTGCGGGCAGGCGGGCGGCGCACCTGCCCCGGGTCCTGTCCAGCCTGAGGGTAGCCGAGCTCAACGGCGCGACGCCTGAGCGCCCGAGCCCGCGCCCGCTTGAGAAACCTCGGCGCAGGCCGAATATCCGGTTGGTGATTCCGACCCGCGACCAGCCTGAGCTGTTGACCCGCTGCGTCACCAGCGTGCTCGGCATGGCGGCGGACCCCGACGCGATCGAGGTCCAGATCATCGCCCACCGGGTGGATGCGGCCGCCTCCGTGGCGATCTCGGCCTTGGCGGACAAGCCGGCTGTCCGCGTTCACGCCTTCGACGAGCCGTTCAACTGGTCACGAATGAACAACATCCACGCCCGGGACGCGGCGGCGGAGACGCTCCTGGTCTTCGCCAACGACGACATGGAGATGCTCACGCCGGGCTGGGACGATCATCTTGCGGCGCTCCTGAACGAGCCGGACGTGGGGATCGTCGGCGCGCGGCTGCTCTACCCCGACAACAGCATCCAGCACGCGGGCGTCGCGCTGGGCGCCAACCGGGGTCGGCCGGTGCACGAGGGGCTGGGTCGCCCGGCGCTGCAGGGCGGACCCGACGAGCGCTGGTGCCGCCGCCGGCAGGTCGCCGCGGTGACGGGAGCCTTCCTGGCCCTGCGCGAGGACTTGTTCCGCCGCCTCGGCGGCTTCGACGAGCGACTGGCGGTGGGCTACAGCGACCTTGATCTGTGCCTGAAGGCGCGCGCCGCCGGCGCGGCGGTCGTCTACGAGCCGTCCATCGAGCTGATCCATCACGAATCCCCGACACGGGGCCGCAACGACACCGCATCCCGGATCGCCTGGGACAACGAGGAGCTGAGCGCCTTTCACGCACGGTGGCAGGGGTGGATGATGCACGATCCCGGCCGCAATCCGCATTGGGTCGGGGACGGCGAGCGCCCCTTCGACGGCTTGCGCGATCTGGGCAGGTGGATGGTGATCCGCCACCTGGATCAGAGCGCGGTGGACCGCCCGTGGGCCGCGGTCGAGGGCCGTTCGCCGTGGGATGACGATGACCGCTGAACACGACGCGCCCCATAAGCAGGCCCTCGTCGTGCTGGGCATGCACCGAAGCGGTACGTCCTCGGTCGCCGGGGCCCTGTGCAAGCTCGGCGCCGCCCCTCCGAAGACCCTGATGCCTGAGCATCCCGACAACCCCAAAGGCTATTGGGAAAGCTTGTCCGTGGTCGGCGCCAATGAGGAGCTGCTCGCTTCTGGCGGCTCCTTCTGGAGCGACTGGCGCCCATTCGAGACCCCCGGCCCAAGATCGGCCGTGCGCCGGGAGAGGATCGACCGCCTCGCAGCGGTTATCAGGGACGAGTTCGACGATGCGCCGCTGATCGTGCTGAAGGACCCGCGGATCTGCCGGATCTTCCCGCTGTGGCGGGACGCGTTGGACCGCAGCGGATACGTCGCCCTGCCCATCCTGCCGTTGCGGCATCCGCTCGAGGTCGCGGCTTCGCTCAAGAGGCGGGACGGCCTGTCGATCGCGCATGGCCTGTTCGTGTGGCTCCGTCATGTGCTGGACGCCGAGGCGGCGACGCGCGGAGCCCCCCGACACATCCTGCGCTGGAGTGACTTCATCGCC
>JBKBUS010000369.1:0-2405 GCA_046290035.1 Brevundimonas sp. | reverse complement strand
GGAGCAGGCTCATCAGGGTGGTCTTGCCCGCGCCGCTGGCCCCCACGAGCGCGGTCACGGATCCCGGCGGCGCGACCAGGTCGATGTCGAACACGCCCATGTGGGTGTCGATGAACCAGTGGGTGACCCGCTCGAACACCACCTCGCCGCGCACCCCCGCGAGCGGCTCGGCGTCCGGTTCGTCGGACATGGCCAGATCCGTGTCCATCAGGTCGAACAGGCCCTGGAGCGTCGGCCCCTGCACGAAGACCCGGGCGAAGGCGGCGGTGACCTGATCCAGCCGTGAGATCAGAAGCCCCGCGAAGCCGATGAAGCTCACGATCTCGCCGACGGTGGTGCGGTCGGCCGCCAGCAGCAGGGCCCCGGCCACGAACAGCGCCACCATGGCCAGGGTGGAGGCCCCGCGCGTCATGACGGTCAGCACCGCCCACCAGCTCAGCACCGGATACTGGGCGCCCAGGAGCCGGCTCGTCAGGTCGCGAAGGTCCGCCCCCTCCGCGCGGGTGCGCGTATAGGCCTGGATCACCCCGACGTTGGCGATCACGTCCCCGATGCGGCTGGAGACCGCCTGGTGGTGCTGCTCCACCCGCGCCTGGCCGACCTCGGTCTTGCCGACCACCAGCCAGCTGGCCGCCAGATAGATCAGCGCGAGCGCCAGAAGCACCGTCGCCATCACCGGCTGGATCACGAAGGCCAGGGGGATCAGCAGCGCGAGGCTGACCATCGCCGGCTGCTGCTCGCGGAAGAACGACAGGATCAGGGCGAACAGGGCGTCGCCGCCCGACAGCATGGCGCGGATCAGCCGGCCCGTGCCGCGCTCGGACACGAACGGCGCCGGCAGCGCCACCGCCCGCTCGAAGGCCACGTTCATGGCCGCCAGCCGACGCCGGTGCGCCATGCGGTCCGCCAACAGGGACACCAGCGCCGAGCCGCCGATGGCCACGGCGCCGAGCAGGGCCCAGGCGAGGATCAGCGGCCAGGGCGCGCGCCCTTGCGTCAGCGCGTCCACCACCCGGCCGAACAGCACCGGCTCCAGCAGCGCCAGCGCCCCGAGGCCCACGTTGGCCAGAACGAGGGACAGCGCCCGCGCCCGCTCCGGAGCCACCACCGCCAGAGCGCGGGCGTACAGGTTCACGATCATGGGCGGCCCTCGGTCTCGCGCTCCCAACCCCGGGCGTGGGGTTCGGTTCTCGACGCGCCGGAACAACCGCCGCCAGCCGGGGTTGCCGGGCGCGGATTCGACAGGAGAGACGATGACGGGCGGACGAATTCTGGTGACCGGCGGCGCCGGCTACATCGGCTCGCACACGGCCAAGGCCCTCCACGAGGCCGGCTATGAGCCGGTCGTGTTCGACGACCTCGGCAACGGTCATCGCGACGCGGTTCTGTGGGGGCCGCTGGTCGTCGGCGACGTGCGCGACGCGGGCGCGCTGGCGGGCGCCGTCCGGGCCCACGCGATCCAGGGCGTGGTCCACTTCGCCGGGCTCATCGAGGTCGGACGCTCGGTCACGGAGCCGGACCTGTTCTGGGACGTGAACCTGAACGGCGTCGCCGCGGTGCTCGCGGCGATGCGGGCCACCGGGGTCTCGCGCATCGTCCTGTCCTCGACCGCCGCGGTCTACGGCCAGCCGCCGGTCCAGGGGCTCACGCCCCTGTCGGAGGATCTTCCGCTCAGCCCCATCAACCCCTACGGCGACAGCAAGCTCGCGGCCGAGCGGCTGATCGCCGCCCACGCCCGCGCCTACGGCATCGAAGGCGTGGCCTTGCGCTACTTCAACGCCTCGGGCGCCGATCCCGAGGGCCGCATCGGCGAGGCGCACCATCCGGAGAGCCATCTGATCCCGCTCGCGATCGAGGCGGCGCTCGGCCTGGGCCCGCCGCTCACGGTCTTCGGGGACGACTTCCCGACGCCCGACGGCGCCTGCGTGCGCGACTACATCCACGTCGCCGACCTCGCCGACGCCCATGTGCGGGCGCTGCGGCTGCCGCTCGGCGCCTCGGGCTTCGAGGCGATGAACCTCGGCGTCGGTCGCGGGTACTCGGTGCTGGAGGTCATCGCCGCGGTGGAGCGGGCGACCGGGCGTCCGGTCCCCTACACGGTCGGCGCGCGCCGCCCCGGCGACCCTCCCGTGCTGGTCGCCGACCCGTCCCGCGCGGCCGCCCTGATGGATTGGCGCGCGACCCGCCGCTCGCTCGACGCGGTGATCGAAAGCGCCGTCGCCTGGCGGCGCGCCCCCCGCTTCGGCGCCCGCTTCGCCGAGCTCGGCGCCAGGCGGGTGGCGTGTCCGCGCCCCTCGAGCTCTGGGGCGGTCACGAGTGCACCGTCAGCCGAACCGGCGACGTCTGGCGCGACCAGACGCGCCTGTCCGGCCATGAGGAGCGCCTGGACGATCTCGACCGTTTCG
>JBKBUS010000368.1:0-2416 GCA_046290035.1 Brevundimonas sp. | reverse complement strand
ATGGCAGATGGCGACGTCGCAGCCTTCGCGAGCGAACAGCACCGCCACCGACCGGCCGATGCCGGAGTCCGCGCCGGTGATCAGGGCGGCGAAGCCCTCCAGCTTGCCCGAGCCCTTCCAGAACGGGGCGTCGTACATGGGCGCGGGATCGAGCGCCGCCTCGTCGCCCGGCTTGGTCTGATGCTGCTGGGGCATCGGCGGCTCGGGATAGCGACGGGCTCCAGCCTGGACCGCCCCGCCGCCGGCCCCGTCGGACGAGCCCTCCTTGGCGTCGATGCCGGCCTGAATGTCGCGCTGGACGTCGGCGACGTCCTCGGCGGCGGAGTCGAAGCGGGCGGTGCGGTCGTCAGCGGCCATCGGCGGAGCTCTCCTGTTGGCGATCGATCACGGTCTGGTCGCCCTGATAGGCGTCGCCGGTGGGGTCGACGCCGGGGGCGGGGGTGTTGTTCGGGTCGGCGGGAACGGCTGCGGGCGCGCCCGAGGGCAGGGGCGCCGGATCGGGCGCGTCGGCGGTCAGACCGTGGGTCGCCGCGCCGCCCTCGCGGATGTAGAGCCAGCCGATCACGGCGGCGACGACGAAGGCCAGCACGATCGCGCCGACGATCAGGCCTCGGCCGGGAGCCGGTTTCTGGGGCGGGGGAGGGGGCGTGGCGGTCATGCCCGTCTCAATCGCCGGGCGGGCCAGACGTTCCCGCGCCGCGCTCGCCCCGTCCGGCAGCAGCCGCCTAAGGAGGCTGCCAACAGACTGATCTAGAACGAGAAATTCATTGAACGGTCATCTTCCGCGCGGCAGGCTCGGGCGTCGGCGATCCCTCGCGCCGAGTCCATGGACCAGGCCGGGGCGGCCGCCGGTCACGTGCAGACACAACCCGCATCGAGGGGATGCCATGGCGACCACCGAGTTCCAGCGTCAGCTTCAGGGCTACGGCCTGACCACCGCGCACATCTTCTACCACCTGCCCGACCACCCGCGGATTCTGCAGAGCTACGTCTGGCAGGACTACGACCTGGCGCCCGATTTCCCGGTGCTGGAGAAGTTCCTGACCTTCTGGCGCGAGACCCTGGATGGCCCGCTGCACTCGATCCAGGTGGCGCACCGGCGCCTGATCGGGCCCAACGAGTGGCGCAAGGTCGACGCCGACTTCCGCCTGAACTGAGCCGTCTCATCCCGAGCGGGCCACTATCAGCTTGATCGTCTCGGCCTTGGACGGCAGGTCCTCGGCGAGGCGCGAGGCGATCTCGCGTGCGCCGACCGGATAGGCGTCGCCGCCCTCGGCGATCTCGCGGGCCAGTCCGGCGGCCTGGATCAGCGCCGTCTCCAGGGCCTCGACCTGCTCTAGGGCGAGCGCGCGGGCCTCGCGCTGCAGGCGCCGGACCCGCTCGGCGGTGGTCTCGGGCGGCTTCATGAAGTCATAGACCTCCGACTGGACCAGGCGCAGGTCGGGACGGGCGGGGGGATCGGACTTTTTGGGCATGGCTCTGTGCAACAGGCGGGACAGACGCCCTCCAAGCCGCGAGAGCGGCTACGGTTCCCGAATGCGGCCAAAAGGTGGCCGCCGCGCGCGTCTTCGGCCCCCGGTGTCGCCGGGCGGCCACACCGCGCCTAGCGTTCCGCCCCCGGCGGGCTTCGCTCCAGGTCGTCGATCAGGGCCTCCATCTCGGCGATCTCGCGCCGCTGGGCCGCGATGATCTCGTCGGCCAGCGCCCGTACGCGGGGATCGCGGATCCGCGCGCGTTCGCTGGTCAGCACGGCGATGGAGTGGTGCGGGATCATCGCCTTCATATAGCTGACGTCGTCCACCGTCCGCTGGCTGCGCACCAGCGCCAGCGCGCCCGCGAACACCAGCACGGCGGCCGCCAGGATCATCAGGTTCGCCCGCCGGTTGCGGTACATGCCCCACATGAAGCCCAGCATGATCCCGGCCATGGTCGCGCCCATCACCAGCGCCATCCACATGCGCGTCTGGCTGAACCGCACGTGCTCCAGGGCATAGGCGTTCAGATACATCAGTCCGAACATCACCACCGTCGACGTGGCGATCATCAGGCCGAAGCGGCGATAGCTCATTCCGTCCATGCGGGAAAAAGGACTGAGGCCGCCCAGATGTTCCGTCTCCTCCCCCGCCCTCAGGGCCAGCTGGGCGCCGCCCATTCCGGCAGGTTCTGCTGCGCCCGCCACTCGTCGCGGTACAGCCTCACGATCGCCCACGTCATGGCCGCCAGCGTCCCCATCCGCCCCTCGGCGTCCCAGATGGCGGCCGCCCACGCCTGATCCAGGTTGCGCGCCCGGTCGTCGGCGGCCACCTCGGGCCCCAGATGCTCGGCCCCCCGCCGCCGTCCCCAGGAATGTTCTTCCTATGTTCTTGATCGCGGCCGGGGCCCGGGGCAGGGTCGCGGCCGGGTCGGTGAGCGGATG
>JBKBUS010000367.1:0-2419 GCA_046290035.1 Brevundimonas sp. | reverse complement strand
GTCTCCTCGTTCTCGGTGAAGACGAGGTTCAGCGGGCCCGCGCCGGTCTCGGCGAAGGCGTCGTGCTGATACCGCGCGGCCGACACCTCCATGATCGGGCGGACGTAGAAGGGCGACGAGCCGAAGGTGCGCGACACCTGAACCGCGGCCTGCTGGAAGTCGAACGACTGGGCGCCCTCGGCCACGGCGGGACCCGTCGGCGTGACCACGCCCCGGCGGACGTCGAAGTCGCCCCGTCCCGCGCTCAGGGTCAGGGCGGCGTCGAACACGTTCCAGTCCGCCCGGGCCACGAGGCCGATCTGACGACGTTCGCCGTCGCTCTCGGCCCGATCCTCGATCTCGGCGTCGACATCCTCGATCGAGAAAGCGGCGCCGACGCTGAAGGGGCTGGAGCCGAGCCGGACCTCGACCCCGGCCTCCAGGCCGCGGGCGCGCTCCTCGAAACCGTAGGTGTCGAAGGTCTGGTCGAAATCGATGCGCGCCCCGAGCGGCCGCGCCCACACGCAGGCGCCGCGCGGATCCATGCGGGAGCGCCCGTCCGGGCAGGCCAGCATGGCGTCGCCGAAGCGGCCGGCCGCATAGGTCGCCGCGACCGCGTTATCCACATAGGCCTCGGGCATGAAGCTGTCGTAGACCTGACCCAGGGTGGCGCCGTCCGGGATCCAGAACAGCATCTCTATGACCGGGTCGAAGGCGTCGGCGCCCCCCGCGGATTGGATGCCGTTGATGTAGTCGCCGACCGAGGTGCGGTTCTCGTTGAAGCCCGCGTCCACCGGCGAGAAGTCGATGGCGTAGTTGAGCAGCAGCGCCTGCGGCGTGGCGGCCAGGGCGAACTTGGCCACCGCAGAGGTCGGCGCGTCGAGCGTGACGCCCGCGTTCGTCAGGCCCAGGGGCGCCGCGATCAACGTGGAGCTGAACTCGCCCGGCTTCACGTCGGCGACGTTGATGGGCCTGAGATCGACCACGCCGGCGACCTCGGCCGATCCGTTCAGCAGCAGCTGATCCGTGGTCTGGGTCGTCGGCTGGGCGAAGTCCAGATCGGCGTCGAAGGTCGCCGACGCCGCCTGCAGGAAGTTCCCGTCGACGGAGGTGGTCTGCACCGTCCCGCGATCGCCGGGCGCCAGCAGGCCGCGGTTGGTCAGCAGGCCGCCGCCGAGGTCGATGTAGTCCAGCGACACCAGCACCGAAGCGACGCTGTTGACGAAGGCGTTGGTTTCGGCGGCCAGGGCGCCGACCGCGAACGGCGTCATGCCGCCCGAGCGGCCGTCCAGGTCGATGTTGCCCACGACCACGCCGTTGTTGATGATCGTGTCGTTGCCGGTGGTGCCCTCGATGGCGAGGTTCGACACGGCCGACGCCGAGCCGTTGATCGTAACGGTGTTGTTCACGCCCCCGTCGATGAAGACGCCGCGGCCATAGACCGAGCCGCCGCGGAAGGCGCCGTTCAGAACGGCGGTGATGTCGCCCACGCCGTCCTTGGCCGAGCTCTGGAACACCGCCGCGATGCCGTTCTGGCCCGTCGCCATCACGTCGCCGGTGTGGGTGACGCTGACGCTGCCGGCCGTGCCGTCGTTGCCGAACGAGCCGATGAAACCCAGGCCGATGCCGGATCCGTACAGGCCGCCGCCGCCGCCCACCGACTGGGCGAAGATGCCCATGCCGCCCACGGCGTTGATGATGATGTCGCCGGTGGAGACCACGGTGACGTCGCCGCCGTCGCCGCCCGGTCCGGCGAAGGGATTGATGCCGAGGCTGAGCGAGAACTCGCCGATGCCCAGCGACACGTCGCCCGCGACCCCGCCGCCGCCGCCCACCGACTGGGCGAAGATGCCGTAGGCGCCGAAGCCGTTGGTGACGATGTCGCCCGTGTGGGTCACGGTGACGTCGCCGCCGTCCCCGCCCGATCCGCCAACGCCGGAGAAGGACACCTGGCCCAGCTGTCCGATGGCGCCCTCGCCGCCGGTGCCGCCGCCGCCGCCCACCGACTGGGCGAAGATGCCGTGCGCCAGGACGCCCGAGGTCTGGATCGAGCCGCTGTTGAGCACCGTCACGTCGCCGCCGTCGCCGGCCGCGCCGCCGGAACCGCCCACGCCGATGCCGAACTCGGGCTGCTGCAGCGACTGGGCGAACTCGACCGCCGCCTCGATGTCGCCCTTCACGCCCAGCAGGTCGGTGAAGTCCTCGCGGTAGCTGTAGGGCTGGCCGTTGTCGTCCTCGCCCTCGTCATAGTCGGTGCCGCCGCCGTTGCCGCCGCCGCCGCCGATCGACTGGGCGAAGATGCCCCGCGCCAGGAAGCCTTCGGTGACGATGACGCCGCTGTCGCTGACTTCCAGCGCGATCTCGGCCTTGGTCAAGGGAAGCGGGTGGCACAAAGGGATCAGGTCGCTGGTGCGCTTGGCCGCCATGATTCCGGCGATGC
>JBKBUS010000022.1:0-11243 GCA_046290035.1 Brevundimonas sp. | reverse complement strand
GCTCCTCGGTCTTGCCGACGGCCATCACGATGCGGCCCCAGTTGGCGTCCTCGCCGGCGATGGCGGTCTTCACCAGCGGGCTTTCGGCGATCGACTTGGCGAGCTTCCTCGCCGAGGCCGGGCTTGAGGCGCCGTTGACGGTGACGCGGACGAACTTGCGCGCTCCCTCCCCGTCCCGGACCAGCTGGTGCGCCAGGCTCAGCATCACCTTGTCCAGCGCCTGGCTGAAGCCCTTCAGCCGCCGGTCGCCGACGCGCCCGATGCGAGGCGCGCCCGACGCACCGGTGGCGAAGATCAAAGCCGTATCGTTGGTGGAGGTGTCCCCATCCACGGTGACGGAGTTGAAGGTGGTCCGCACGTGCAGGCCCAGCATCGCCTTCAGCACGCTCGGATGAATGTCGGCGTCGGTGACGATGAACGCGAGCATCGTCGCCATGTCCGGCGCGATCATGCCCGAGCCCGCGATCCGAACCTTGTAGCCCTCGATCTCGGCCTCGGCGTAGGAGCCCTTGGGGAAGGTGTCCGTCGTCATGATCGCCCGCCCGGCCCGACCCCAGGCATCGGCGTCGAGCGATCGCTCCACGTCGTGCAGACGGGCGATGATCTTGCGATCGTCCAGCGGCACGCCGATCACCCCGGTGGAGGCCAGCATCACATCGCGCTGGCGACAGCCGAAGCGCTTGGCCACCTCCGACGCCGTGCGCCGCGCCGCATCCGCGCCCGCCTTGCCCGAGAACGCGTTGGCGCAGCCGGCGTTGACCACAAGGGCGCGCACGTCCGAGCCGCCCCCCTCGGCCGCCAAGTGCCGCTTGCACCAGTCCACGGGCGCCGAGCCCACCTTGTGCCGGGTGAACACCCCCGCGCAGGTCGTCCCGCGCGCGAAGCGGAACACCACCAGATCGTCGCGTTCGTGCTTGTAGAAGCCGGCGCGCGCCGTCGCGATCTCGCAGCCGGCGATCGGCGGAATGTTTGGAAACGGCACGGCGAGCGGCGCGATCGCCAGACCCGGCTTGCCGGCGCCGGTCGGCTCCGGCGTCGCCGCCTTGCCGCCGAGCTTGAGCGCCGAGGCCAGGGGGTCGAAGGCTTTCTCGAAGGGATTGGGACCGCGCGCCATCAGCTCGCCTTCTCCGCGACAGGCGCAGAGGCCGGCTCCTCGCCGGGCGAGGCCGGATCGTCCAGCAGAACCTCGACCTCGGCTTTGCCGCGCAGGTCCTCGAGCAGCTGACGCACCTGCTCATAGGTCAGGTAGCGCACGATCTGCGGTCGAGCCTGGTCAAGGGTCGGCGGGGTCTCGCGCCGGCGATCCTCGACCCGCAGCACGGCCCACCCGCCGTCGGTCTGGAAGGGCCCCACGGTCGAGCCAGCCGGCCGGTCCCTCAGCGCATTGGCGTAGGCCTCCGGCATGACGTCGAGCGTCGAGTATCCCAGGTCTCCGCCCGAGAACCGCGTAGCCTCGTCGATCGAGCGTTCCATGGCCACCGCCTCGAAGGGCGCGCCGGTGTTCAGAAGTCCGACCACGGCGTCGGCCTCCTCGCGCGTGCGCAGCAGGATCAGCCGCGTGCGTATCTCCTCCGATGTCCGCGCCAGCCGGAGCTGTTCTTCATAGAGCGCCTGAACCGCCTGGTCCGAAATGGCTCGATCGACGACGGAGTCGACCAGCATGTCGCCCAGAATGCGCTCCCGCGTCGCCTGCAGCCGCCGTTGAGCGAGGGCGGAGTCGTCGAGGCCGCGGCGCTCGGCCTCGCGCGCCAGCAGCTTCTGATCCACCACCTCGTCGAGCACCCGCCGGAACAAGGGCGAAGTGGGGTCGAGCGGCTCGCCTTCGCCGATCAACCCCTGCGCGACCGCCTCGCGCTTGACGTCGGAGGCCCAGATCACCTGCCCCTCCACGCGCGCCACGGCCTGATCGCCAGGCTCGGGGGCGCGCTGGTCCCCCCCGTCGCGCGAGCACGCCGCCGCCGTCAGCGCCAGAAGAGCCACAAGCAGATATCGAATGGGGCGCATGGGTCGCTCCTCGCGAGCCGTATCGGAGCCGGCGGCGAACCGCCGATACCCCTTGCGTTGACAGGGGTAAGGCCGGTGCTTAAGTCCCGCCTGCGCCCAAGTCGAGGGGTTTTCGATCGCCCGCGCGGCGGCCCGGAACGATGTTCCGACAGGGTCGACGCCGCCCGTTCCAGCCCCTCTCGCGGCGTTGATCGCCGCCTCACGAGAGCCCTGTCGCTCCACGCTTACCGGAACCCGCATGCTCGGCATCGCCAAGAAGTTCTTCGGCTCCTCGAACGACCGCAAGGTCAAGTCGTTCATGGGCCGCGTCCAGCGCATCAACGCATTGGAGCCCAAGTACGCCGCCCTGTCGGACGGCGAGTTGCGGATGATGACCGACGCCTTCCGCGACCGGCTGGCGGCGGGCGAGTCGCTGGACAAGATCCTCGACGACGCCTTCGCCGTGGCGCGCGAGGCCTCCAAGCGGGTGCTGGGCCAGCGGCAGTACGACGTGCAGCTGACCGGCGGCATGATCCTGAACGAGGGCGGCATCGCCGAAATGCGCACCGGCGAGGGCAAGACCCTGGTGGCTGTCGCGCCGGTCTATCTGAACGCCCTGTCCGGCAAGGGCGTGCACGTCATCACCGTCAACGACTACCTGGCGCGGCGCGACGCCGAATGGATGGGTCGGATCTATCGCTTCCTTGGGCTCGAGGTGGGGGTGATCGTCAACGGCCTGAGCCAGGGCCAGCGTCAGGCCGCCTATGCGGCGGACATCACCTACGGCACCAACAACGAATTCGGCTTCGACTACCTGCGCGACAACCTGGTCTACGACCGGCGCGAGATGGTCCAGCGCGGCCACCACTTCGCCATCGTCGACGAGGTCGACTCGATTCTGATCGACGAGGCGCGTACGCCGCTGATCATCTCCGGCCCGACCGAGGACCGCTCTGAACTCTATGTCATCGTCGACGGCCTGGTGAAGCAGCTGATCCAGGACAAGGCGACCTATGACCTCGACGAGAAGCAGCGCCAGGCCTTGCTGACCGAGGAGGGCTCCGAGCGCATCGAGGAGATGCTGGAGCAGGCCAAGCTCATGGCCGAGGACTCCGCCGGCCTCTATGACCCGGTGAACATCAGTCTGGTCCACCACGTGAACCAGGCGTTGCGGGCCAACACCCTCTACCAGCGCGACAAGGACTATATCATCCGCGCCGGCGAGATCATGCTGATCGACGAGTTCACCGGCCGCATGATGCAGGGGCGTCGCCTGTCGGAAGGTCTGCACCAGGCCATCGAGGCCAAGGAAGGCGTCAAGATCCAGCCCGAGAACCAGACCCTCGCCTCGGTCACCATCCAGAATTACTTCCGCCTCTACGACAAGCTGTCGGGCATGACCGGCACCGCCGCGACCGAGGCCCAGGAGTTCATGGACATCTACAAGATGGAGGTGCTGGAGGTCCCAACCAACCGGCCGATCCAGCGCATCGACGACGACGACGAAGTCTATCGCACGGCCCGCGAGAAGAACCTGGCCATCTGCCGCCACATCGCCGAGTGCCATCTGCGCGGCCAGCCGATCCTGGTCGGCACCGTCTCGATCGAGAAGTCCGAA
The DNA here is from genome assembly GCA_046290035.1 of Brevundimonas sp. GTDB lineage: Bacteria > Pseudomonadota > Alphaproteobacteria > Caulobacterales > Caulobacteraceae > Brevundimonas. The sequence goes on along the minus strand of JBKBUS010000022.1, from coordinate 7,642 downwards.
CAGCTGTCGGAGATGCTCAAGACCTACGAGTACAAGGTCGAGGTCTCGCGCACGCTGAAGAAGGCGTTCGAGGGCAAGGAGAAGGAGGCCAAGAAGCTCGGCGACCAGGCGTACGACATCCGGTACGAGACCAAGCTTCGCGGCATCCCGCACAATGTGCTGAACGCGCGGCAGCATGAGCAGGAGGCCTACATCGTGGCCGAGGCCGGTCTGCCCGGCGCGGTGACGATCGCCACCAACATGGCCGGCCGCGGCACCGACATCCAGCTGGGCGGCAACCTGGAGATGCGCATGCAGCGCTGGCGCCAGGAGCAGCGCAACCTGGCCATCGAGGTCACGCCCGAGATGGTCGCCGCCAAGGAAGCCGAGTTCAAGGCCGACATCGAGGCCAAGAAGGCCGAGGCTCTGGCCGCCGGCGGCCTGTTCGTGCTGGGCACGGAGCGCCACGAGAGCCGCCGCATCGACAACCAGCTGCGCGGTCGTACGGGCCGTCAGGGGGACCCGGGACGGTCCAAGTTCTATCTGTCGACCGAAGACGACCTGATGCGCATCTTCGCAGGCGACCGCCTGGACGCCATCATGCGCACCTTCGGCGTGGCGGAGGGCGAGGCCATCAGCCATCCCATGCTGAACAAGGCCGTCGAGACCTCGCAGAAGCGCGTCGAACAGCGCAACTACGAGATCCGCAAGAACCTTCTGAAGTACGACGACGTCGTCAACGACCAGCGCAAGGCGATCTTCGAGCAGCGCCAGGAGTTCATGGACTCCACCGACCTGTCCGAGCTGGTCGCGGACTTCCGCCGCGACGTGGTGGCCGACCTGGTCGAAAAGCACATGCCGCCGAACGCCTATGCCGAGCAGTGGGACATCGACGGCCTCAAGGAGAAGGTTCAGTCGACGCTGGGGCTTGACCTGCCGCTGCACGACTGGGCCGCTGAGGAGGGGGTCTCCAACGAGGAGATCGAGGAGCGCCTCAACGCCGCCGCCGACGCCCGCGCCGCCGATCGCCTGGAGCAGATCGGGGCCGAGCAGACGCGCGGTCTGGAGAAGCAGTTCCTGCTACAGATGATCGACATGCAGTGGCGCGAGCACCTGGTGCACCTCGACCACCTGCGCGGCGTCATCGGCCTGCGCGGCTACGGCCAGCGCGATCCGCTGAACGAGTACAAGACCGAGGCCTTCAACCTGTTCGAGGGCATGCTGCACGACCTGCGCCACAACGTGACGCGCTGGCTCATGACGGTGGAGTTCCGCTTCCAGCCGCCGCCCGAGATGCCCGAGTTCCAGGAGATCCACCTGAACCCCGGCACGGGCGAGAACGAGATGGCGAACCCTGCCGCTCAATCCCCGGAGCAGCAGCTCCAGGGCGATGATCGCGCCCGTCTGCCGGTCAGCGCCCTGCCGCCGGGCTGGGAGCGCACCAGCCGCAACGCCGACTGTCCCTGCGGCTCGGGCCGCAAGTTCAAGCACTGCCACGGCGCGCTGGTCTGATTCCTCAGCCCAGCCCGCCTCCGGCTGCGACAACGGGGGTCAGCGCCAGGCTGAGCAGGATCAGCGCCGCCGAAGGATAGGCCGCGGGGCCCAGGCTGCGCCACAGCCAGGGGACCGAGCCGATCGCCGCCTCGTCCTCAGCCCGCTTCATGCGCAGCGCGTAGATCATGACGCCGGTGACCGACAGGCCCGTCATCACCGCGCCGAACATGAACCAGATCAGGCGCGTCAGAAGCCCCCCGAAAGTGCCGAAGTGCAGCGGATCGGCCATCTCCGAGATACGCTGATGCAGGTTGAGGTCCTCGCCGCGCGTGATCAGCAGCACCGCGCCGTCGCGCGGGTCGACTTGAACGGTGTTGGTTCGCTCCCGCACCAGCAGGGCCCGCGCCTGCCCCTCGACGATCACGCCGCGTCCTTTGTCGCCCGGGAAGCGTACCCCGGTGATCCTCAGCGCGGGATCGGCGGCTCGCGCGGTCGCCAGAATGGCGTCAAGCTCGGCGCCGACCGGCTGAGCGGGGCCGGTCACCACGTCGGAACGCGGCTGAGGCGGCGCCTGCCCTCCGCCCCATTCCACCAGGTACCAGACGCTGGTGACGATGATCAGGACCAGGAACCAGATCGACCACAGGCCGGCGAAGCGGTGCAGGTCGCCGGTGAAGCGCCGCGCCTCGCCCTTTCTCCCGGCGTGCCAGCGGGGCAGCCGGAAGAATCCGCGCCAGAACTTCTTGTAGGCGATCAGGCCGGTGACCAGCGATGCGAGCAGCACCAGCGCCATCGAACAGACGATCGGCAGGCCCCACTTCACCGGCAGCATCAGGTGCCGGTGGGTGAAGCGCAAGAAGCGGTGGGCGTTGAACCAGGTGGAGACACCCTGCACCTCGGCGGTCCAGGGGTTCACATAGGCGATGCGGCGGCTGTCGTCGGGCATCCTGAGCACCGCCGAGGCGGCGAACCAGGGCTCCAGCGGCCGGTTCAGCGCCTCGATCTCGGCCTCCGGGGCCGCCGCCCGGACCGCCGCCGCCCAGTCGCCCCAACTGGCCGGGGCCTCGTCGCGCGGCATGACCCGGATCGCCGGATCGGCGAGCCAGTCGATCTCGTGCGCGACGGTCGCCAATGTTCCGGTCAGCAGCACGAAGGTCATGAACAGGGCGAGCTTCAACCCCAGCCAGTGGTGCACCCACCACCAGACCGAGCGACGCCCCTTCTGACCCGTCGCCTTCACCACCGGGCGCGCAGCTCCACGAAGGCCGAGCGCGGCTCGCCCGGGAAGTGGCCCGTCCGCTCGATGAAGCCGGACGCCGCGTAGGTTTCGTCGAACAGGTTGTCGATCCGGACCAGGGCCTCGAACCGCTCGCCGAACCGCTTGATGAGGCTTGCGTCGAAGATGGTGTAGGGCTTCACCCGCTGGCCATCCAGGCTCAGCCGCTCGCCGACGAACTCCGCCCCGATCGCGGCCGAGAACCCGATGGAGTCGAAGTCATAGCGGGTCCACAGCCCCGCCTGATGCTCCGGCGCGTTGGCGAAGCGGTCTCCGACCGCGTTGGTCAGGCTCTGTCCCGGCACGGTCCCGGTGATGCGGGCGTCGTTGTAGGCGTAGTTCGCGGTCACCACCCAGTTCGACGTCAGGTCGAACGCGGTCTCCACCTCGAAACCGGTGGAGGTCACCTCGCCGATCGGCGCCAGGTCGTCGACGCCGTCGCTCCCGGCGTCCAGCCCGGTGTTCTGCAACAGGTTCCGGCGCTTGATGTCATAGAGAGCCGCCCCGAACTGCAGCCGCCCGCCCATCAGCTCGCCCTTGGCGCCCAGCTCGACCTGCTCGCCGGTCACCGGATCGAACGGCCCGCCCGCCAACGGATCCTGCGAGCCGATGCTCTGCGGCTCGAAGCCTTCGGACCAACTGGCGTAGAGCGAAAGCCCCTCGACGGGCCGATAAATCACCCCGCCTCGCAGCGTGGTCGCCTCGGTCTCGAAGCTCTCCCCGCCCAGGCGGTCCTGATCGTCGAACCGGTCGTAGCGGACCCCGCCGACGACGCTCAGCCGCTCGGTCAGGCGCACCGCATCCTGCACATAGACGCCCCGGCGCACCGCCTGGGTGTCCCCCAGCGACGGCGTGATGGCCGCAAGATTGTAGTCGTCCGCCGAGGTCAGGCCGTAGACCGGATTGACCAGGCTGAGGCCCGGCACGACTCCGCCCGCCTGGCCCAACGCGCGGGCGATGCGCGAGGATGAGAGCGCCTCCTCCCGGCTCCAGTCGCCGCCCACCAGCAGCCGGTGCTCCAGCCCGAACAGGCGCGTCTCGTGAACCAGGTTGGCGGCGAAGGCCAGGCTCTCGCCCTCGCGCGCCTGGTCCCGGAATTCCCGGTCGCTGAAGTCGACCACGCCGTCGCCGTCGGTGTCCCTGAGGCCACGCGGCTCGTGATACTGCTGCAGCTCCGTCGCCTGGCCCCAGCGCACGCCCGCGTCCAGCCGCGTTCCCGGGCCCAAATCCCAGAACAGCCGCCCCTGCACCACGTCGGCCTCGAGATCGAGGTAGTCGGTCGGCTCGTTGTGGTTCCAGTCGATGGGCGCGAGGAAGTTCCCGTCATCGTCGGCCGGCACGCCGCGCAGCCGGTTCCCGTCCAGCTTCTGCTCGTAGTGCGTGGCCTGCAGCACCAGCCGCAGGTCCTCGCTCACGCGATAACCGACGCTGCCGTCCAGGATGGCGATCTCGGAGTCCGTGTTGACCCGGACGGGCCCGCGATACTCGTAGAAGGCGCCCGCGCGTCCCGTCAGCCGACCGTCGGCGGTGAGCGGCCCGGTGACCTCGACCGAGCCGCCGCGCCGCTCGTTGTCGCCCAGCACCGCCGTGGCCTCGGCCTCGAACATGTCGGACGGCGTCTTGGTGACGTAGTTGATCAGCCCGCCGGGCGAGCCGGGTCCGTACAGCATCCCGGCCGGCCCCTTCAGCACCTCGACCCGCTCGATGTTGAACAGCTGCGGCACGGAGAAGCCGATGAAGGGATTGCCCCTCAAACCGTCGTAGAAGACCTCGTCCTGGCGAAAGCCCCGGAAGGTCACCCCGGAATAGCTGAAGGTCGTGACCCCGGCGATGTTGCGATACAGGTCCGTCACGTCCCGCGCGCCCTGGTCGGCCGCCAGCTGTTCGTTGATGACCGTGGTGGCCTGGGGGATGTCCAGCACGCTCTCGCCGCCCCGCGCCACGGAGGTCTCCGGCGTGCGGTACAGGCGCTGCGCCCGGCCCGTGACGACCACCTCCTCGACCTCCGTCGCTTGGATCCCCACCCGGCCGTCCTGGGCGTGGACGGCGGGCGCGGCCAGAACGGCGGCGGTGGCGAGCCATAGGGTGCGGGGCGACATGCGAACTCCAGCCAAGCGTTGCGAATGATTTGCAGCCGCTTAGATGAATTGCGAACGCCTATCAATACTAATTCAGCTCGGCCAGGTCCCTTCGTCCGCGCCCAGCACCTCGCCCGCCAGATAGAGCGAGCCGCAGATGACGATCCGCCCGGCGCCGAACCGGATCGCAAGCGCCAGCGCCTCGTCCACCGACGCCGCCGGCTGCGCGCCCAGGCCCCGCCCCCGCGCCACCGCCGCCAGCGCCGCCAGATCCGCCGCCGCCCCTTCGAACGGCACGGTGAAGACATGCGCCCCCGAGCCCGCCAGCGCGTCGAAGAAGCCGCCGGCGTCCTTGTTGGCCAGCATGCCGACGATCAGCGCCGTGGGCCGGGGCGCCCGCGCCTGCCGCTCCGCCAGGGTCTGGGCCAGGGCCCGGCCCGCGTGCGGATTGTGCCCGCCGTCCAGCCAAAGCTCGGCTTCCGCCGCCCTCGCCGTCTCGGCGTAGCGTCCTTCGGTCAGCCTCTGCATGCGCGCGGGCCAGCGGACGCTCCGCAGACCCTCGGCGATCGCCGCTTCCGACAGCCCCAGCTCCAGCGCCGCCACCGCCGCGACGCCCGCGTTGTCGATCTGGTGCGGGCCGATCAGCGCGGGCGCCGGCAGGTCCAGCAGCCGCTCGCCCGCCTGCACCACCAGCCCGCCCCGCTCGGCCCAGGCGTCGGCGTCCCGACCCAGCACCGTCAGGGGACAGCTCGCCAGATTGGCCCGCGCCTCGATCACGTTAAGCGCCCGCTCGTCCTGTCGCGCGATCACGGCGGGCGCCCCGGCCTTCAGAATGCCCGCCTTCTCGCCCGCGATCGTGGCGATGTCCGGCCCCAGGAACTCGGCGTGATCGACGTCCACCGGCGTGATGACGCTGAGCAACGGCCGGGCGATGACGTTGGTCGCGTCCAGCCGTCCGCCGAGGCCGACCTCGACGATCGCCAGGTCGGCGGGGCTCTCAGCCATGGCGAGGAAGGCCGCCGCCGTCGTGCTCTCGAACACCGTCGCCTCGCCGGGGACAGCCTCGATGCGGTCCAGGATCGCGTTCAGCGCCTCGTCGGAGATCAGCTCTCCCGCCAGCCGGATGCGCTCGTTGAACCGCACCAGATGCGGCGAGGTGTAGACATGCGCCCGCAAGCCCGCCGCCTCGGCCATGGCCCGCAGGAAGGCGACGGTGGAGCCCTTGCCGTTCGTCCCGGCGACATGCACCACCGGCGGCAGCCGCTCCTGCGGATCTCCCAGCGCCGCGCACAACGCCCGCATCCGGTCCAGCGACAGGTCGATCCGCTGCGGATGCCGCGCGCGCAGGCGCTGCGAGATCAGATCAGACATATTCATCCTCCCCCATTCATGGGGGAGGGGGACCCCGAAGGGGTGGAGGGGGCGGCCGCACGCACAATGGCTTCGACAACATTGGCCCGGGCCTCCTCATTCAGGATGTCCCGCGCCGGTACCCGCATGACCCGTACGCCCTGCTCTGCCAGCCAGCGCGTGCGATCCTGGTCGCGGCGAGCCTGGCCCGGATGGCCATGCACATCGCCATCCACCTCGACGGCGAGGCGCGCTTCGGCGCAGTAGAAGTCGATTACGAACAGACCCAGGGCGTGCTGGCGACGGAACTTGCGGCCGCCCGCTCGGCCTCCGCGCAGACTGCGCCAGAGCAGCACTTCCGGCAGCGTCATGGCGCGACGCAGTTCTCTCGCGCGCTTCGCGGTCAATATGGAAGCTCGCACTCGCCCCCTCCACCGCTTCGCGGTCCCCTCCCCCGCGCGCGGGGGAGGATAACGTCTACGCCGCCCGCCGGCCGCCGGTCAGCACGCTGAGAATCCGCGCCAGGGTCTGCGGCAGGTCCGCACGGGCCACCACCCGGTCGACCATGCCCTTTTCCTGCAGGTACTCGGCGCGCTGGAAGCCGGGGGGCAGCTTCTCGCGGATGGTGGTCTCGATCACGCGCGGGCCGGCGAAGCCGATCAGGGCGCCCGGCTCGGCCAGGTGCACGTCGCCCAGCATCGCATAGGACGCCGTGACCCCGCCGGTGGTCGGGTCGGTCAGCACGACGACGTAGGGCAGTTTCGCCCGCTTCAGCTCGTCGATGGCCAGGGTGGTGCGCGCCATCTGCATCAGGCTGAGCGCGCCTTCCTGCATGCGCGCGCCGCCGGCGGCGGTGAAGCACACCAGCGGCAGTTGGCGCGCCCGAGCCACCTCGGCGGCGCGGATGAAGGCCTCGCCCGCCGCCATGCCGAGCGATCCGCCCATGAAGCTGAAGTCCTGGACGATCACGACGGCGCCCTCGCCGCCGATCTCGCCGACGCCGATGGCCATGGTGTCCTTGCGCCCCGCCGCCTTCCGCGCCTGGGCCAGGCGCTCGCGATAGGGCTTGCCGTCGGAGAACTTCAGCGGGTCCTCGGGCACGTCCGGCGTCTCGATCGGCTCGTACTCGCCGCCGTCGAAGGTGTAGCGCAGGCGCGTGGGCGCATCGATCCGCATGTGCCGCCCGGACGGCGTCACCCACAGGGACGCCTCCAGATCCGAGCGATAGATCATGTCGCCGGTGTCGGGGTCCTTGACCCACAGATTGTCCGGCGTGTCGCGCCGGCTGACGATCTTGCGCACGCCCGGCGCGAACCGGCTCAGCCAGCCGCCGCGCTTGGGTTCCGGAGGGGATTTATCGGCCATGGCGCGCGCCTTTAGACGGTTTCGCCGACGCGCGCACCCTTCACCGCGTCGGAAAGCGCCTTCACCTTCGCCAGCACCCGGGGCGCGGCCGGCTCTCCGG
>JBKBUS010000021.1:0-11300 GCA_046290035.1 Brevundimonas sp. | reverse complement strand
GCATCCGGCGCCGGCCGCGCCGAGCCCGGTCTGGGCCAGAAGCATCATCCGCCGATCCAGCATCGCCACTCCACACGACTCGCCGGGGGGCTTTCCTCCCGTCGCGAGGGACGTTCCGCGATCATGGGTAACCAGTGGTTAACGGCGGCGCCGGACTGTGGCGTCAGTCCTTCGTCTCGCGGATTCGCCCAAGCCCATGCGCACCCCGGCCTACGCCACGGCACGCCCGCGCTACGGGTTCTGGGACGTCGTCGGGCTGATGCTGCGCGAGACGATCCTGATGCTCGTCGTCTTCCTGGTGGTGTTCGCCATCGGCGCCGCGGCCGTCCTGACGCTGAAAAAGACCTACACCGCCCAGGCCAGCCTCTTCGTCGGCATCGGCCAGGAGTACGTCTATCAGCCCCGCGTGGGCGAGACCCCGCCCTTCAACCTGCCCCAGCCGGGCGAGGTGGCCCAGTCCGAGACCACCATCCTGAACAGCCAGGCCCTGGCCCAGCGGGTGGTGCGCACCGTCGGCGTCGAGGGGGTGCTGGGCGAGCCGGGGACCGAGGTCCAGGCGCTTCGGGCCTTCTCCAATCGGCTCAACGTCGCCATGACGCCCACCAGCGGCATCCTGGACCTGACCTATGAGGACGAGGACGCCGAGCGCGCCGCCCGCATTCTGAACGCCACCGTGGATCAGTACCTGCTGTACCGGCGCGACATCTTCCAGGACCCGGCCACGCCGCTGCTGCGCGGCCAGCGCCTGCGGTTCGAGGACGATCTGGCCGACGCCGACGCGGCCTATGAGACCTTCCTCAGGACCAACAACATCGGCGACTTCACCGCCGCCAAGGCCGCGCTGGCCGCCACCTACCAGACCGTCTTCGCCGAGCGGCTGTCGATCGAGGCGCAGCTGAACCAGGCGCGCCAGCGGCTGACGACGCTGGAGGGCCAGCAGGCGATCACTCCGGCGGAGGTGGCGCTGCAGCAGGACCTGAACATCTCGGCCCAGGACCAGATCCTGCAGCTTCGCACCGAGCGCGAGCAGCTCCTGTCACGCTACCAGCCTGACGCCCAGCCGGTGCGCGAGATCGAGGCGCGCATCGCCCAGCTTCAGGCCTATGTCGACACCGGCACGGCCGTCGGCGCGCGCGAGGTCCGGCTGGGCCCGAACCCGGTCTGGGTCGAGCTGGAGACCACGCGGATCAACACCCAGGCCGAGCGCGACTCGCTCGCCGCCCGTCTCGCCGCGCTGGACCGTCAGCTGATCCAGATCCGCCCGCGCCAGGCCGAGCTGACCGAACTAGAATCCGAGAACGCGACCCTGGCCTCCAGCCGTGAGGTCCTGACCGCCTCGATCCGCGAGTTCCAGCAGCGCGAGGCCCGCAGCCAGGCCGAGAACAATCTGGCGGCCGAGGGAGCGGACTCCATCACCGTTCTGGCGCGCGCCGCCACCCCGACGCGCGGCAAGAGCCTGAAGGCGCCGCTTCTGGCGCTGGTCTTCCTCTTCGCCGCCTTCACCGCCGTCTGCGTGGGCCTCATGCGGGTGTTCACGCGCAAGGGCCTGACCACCGTCGGCACGACGGAGCGGACGCTCGGCCTGCCTGTGCTCGCGGTCGCTCCGGTCAAGTCGTGAAAGTGTTAGCCTGAGGCGTGACCCAGAGTGCGCGTGGCGATTCGATGGTCGATCTGACGTCCGAGATGGCGGCCCTGTGGGCGGCGCTCGGCCCGGCCCCCGCGCGTCGCGGCCGGGTGATCCAGTTCGTCTCGGCGACCAGCGGAGAGGGCGTCTCCACCGTTACGCGCGAGTTCTCCCGGCTGGCGGCGGTGCGGGCGCGACGGCCGGTCTGGCTGGTGGACGCCGACCTCGCCCAGCCTTCGCAAATGGAGGCCGTGGGGGCCGAGCCCGAGCGCTTCGGCCGGCTGGGCCAGCCGGCGGCGGCGACCCCGGACGGCTCCACCTTCTTCTCGGTCCATCCGCCGGTGAAGACCCGCGACGGGCGGGAAGTCTCGCCCGGACGCCTGTTCAGCGCCCGCTCGGCGCTGGGCGGCCGTCTGTGGATCACCCGCTTCCGCGCCGAGGCCCTGAGGTCCGGCCAGCGGATCGAGACCTCCGCCGAGCCCGCCTACTGGGACGCCATGCGCCGTCACGCCGAAACCGTGGTCATCGACGCGCCGGCCGCCGACCGCAGCGACGTGGCCGTGACGCTGGCCCCGCTCGTAGACCTCAACGTGCTGGTGATCTCCGCCGAAAGCACGCCCGCCGCCCAGGCCGCGGCCCTGCGCGACCTGATCGAGAGCGCCGGCGGCCGCATCGCCGGCGTCGTCATGAACCGCTTCGCCTACGAACCGCCGAAACTGCTGCGCGGCCTGGCGCGGTGATCGCGCCTCTCTTCCCCCGCCATCCTCGGGCTTGACCCGAGGATCGGACGCAGGACCGCGATCCGCCTGAAGCCTTCGCGCGGAATCGGACCTTCGGTCCCTCGGCGGCGTGGTAGACTGCCACTCCCCACCCGTGTTGCGCACGACCCGACAGCCGGGTTTTGAGACTTTCGAGACGATAGAGACGTGCTCTGCGACCGTCTCAAATCCTCGCCCGGGCCAGCCGCTTCATCTCGGCCTGCCCATAGAAGGCGGGCTCCAGCCCGGGCATCCACAGGACCTTGCCAAGCCCGCGCACGGCCCGGTCCAGCCGCCAGGCGCGGCGCGGGTCGCGGGTCAGGAAGGCCCACCCCGCCGCGAGTCCGAACACCAGGACCTGCGCGCCGCCGACCAGCATCCACTTCAGGACTCCAAGCGGGTCCTTGCGTCGCCACGCCGTCTGGCTCGGGCCCTGGCCATAGGCGAAGGCGCGGGTCAGGGCATAGGCCAGCGTCGCCCGGTGCGCGGGCGCGAACTCCTCGACCCAGGCGTCCGCCGCCCAGCCGAAACGGCCGCCGCGCGCCTTCAGGGCCGCGAACAGGGCGTCGTCCTCGCCCCCCGCGTGATCCGCCCCGACGTCGAATGGGGCGAGGCCCGGCAGGGCGGTCGCCCGCACCATCAGGCTGTTGCCGCAGCCGAAGGGCTCGTCGATGAGACGGTCCTCCGACGGCCCCTCACGCCCGAAGAAATGCTCCAGATAAGGCCGGAGCCAGGCGGCGCCGTCGGGGGCCCGGCCCTGGATCGGCCCGAACACCACGTCCGCTACGGTGTTCGACTGCGCCTTCAGAAGCGCCTTCAGCCAGCCGGGGGAGGCCGCCTCGTCGTCGTCCAGGAAGGCGATCAGGGGCGCGTTGGTCGCGGCGAGCCCCGCGTTCCGCGCCGTCGCCACGCCCGGAACCGGCGCGTGCACATAGCGGCAGGGGACAGGGCCCACGGCCGCCCCGACGGTCGCCTGGGCCGATCCCGTGGGATCGTTGTCGATCACCACGATCTCGGCCAGCCGATCCTTGACCCCGACCTGCGCCTGAAGCGACGCCAGCGCGCGCGCCAGGCTCTCGGGCCGCCGCAGCGTCGGCACGATGACGGCGACGTCCCGGCTCAACGGAGTGCTTCCGCATAGACGGCCGCGCGATACAGCCGCAGTGAGAAGGCCCGCGCCCGAACCGGCGCCCAGGCCGCCCCGGCGACCCGGCGGGCCAGGCCCTGCAGCGCGCGCGGGGCCAGCGGCAGCCGCTTGAGCAGCCGCGCCGCGCGATAGCTGGGGTAACCCGCCACGATCTGGGGGTGGCGCTCGACCACCCGGGCGAAGTTCGCGCCCGACTGGGCGTACTTGCCCGCCAGCGCCTCGACGGTGTCCAGACCCATGTGGGTCGCGGGATTGTCCACGTGGACGATGCGGTGCCGGCGCGACACCCGCATGCCCCACTCCACGTCCTCCCAGCCCCAGCCGGCGAACTCCGCGTCGAAGGCCTCCGCGGCGAAGACGTCCCGGCGGACCAGCAGGTTCGAGGTGTAGACGTACTTCTCGGGCGTCCGGGCCCGGACGGCGTAGGGCACGCACTCCGACGCCTGGGACAGGGCCCGGTGCACCGCAAAGCGCGGCTCGTCCGGCGCCTGCAGCAGCGAGAAGCCGCCGAAGGCGACCGCCGGATCCTCCCGCGCCACCAGCTCGGCCCAGGTCCACAGGAAGCGGCGGTGGTCCGGCCGCATGTCGCTGTCCAGGAACAGGAAGCTCCCGCCCCGGGCGGCCTCGGCCAGGCGATTCCGCCCCCGCGACCGGCCCTCGTTCACCTCGAGCGTGATCAGCTTGGCCGGCAGCCGCATCGCCCGGATCCGGGCCTGCAGCCGGGTGGTCAGCTCGCGGTCATTCGTGCCGTCGTCGAGAAGAATGACCTCCACCGCGCCGGCGACGCTCTGCGCCTCCTCGTCCAGCAGGTCGATCAGGTCCGACGGGTCGTCGCGCAGGAAGGGGATCAGGACCGACAGGGCGGGCCTGGCCTTGCTCCAGCTCGGGCTGACGGCGGCGCGCCGGCTCATGCGGGCTGCTCCACCGCGCGGCTCAGCCGGCTGCGCGCCAGCCGCCGGACCCCCCCGGCGTCGAAGGCCAGGGCGGCGAGGGCGTAGACCCCGGCGCCGACGCCGGCCTTGAGGATCAGCTCGGCCCATCCGCCGGGACTGGGCAGCGTCAGCACCGCGACGGTCATCACGCCGGTCGCCAGGCCGCAGCTCAGCAGCGCCCGCCAGGGGATCGGCAGCGCCAGAACGCGACGGCCCAGCACCAGCGTGGCCGCCAGTCCCAGCGCATAGCTGAGCACCGTCGCCAGCGCCGCGCCGATCAGGCCGAACAGCGGGATCAGCAAGAGGTTCAGGACGATGTTCGACACGGCCGGGATGGCCATCGCCGCGAACAGCCGCCGGGTGTTCCGCGCCAGGGTGAAGGCTTGGCCGAAGTAGTAGGTGGTCAGGCCCGCCATCAGGGCCGACAGCGCGATCAGCGGCGTCACCGAGGCGGTGGCGACCCGCAGCTCGTCGCCGATCATGATCTCCGCGAGCGGCCGGGCGACCAGCGCCAGGCCCGCCGCCGAAGGCAGGGCCAGCAGGAGGAAGGTCGAGGCCTGCTCGCGCGCGGCGACCTCCAGCCCCTTCCGGCCCGAGCGCTCCAGCGCCATGACCAGGGCCGGCGCGCCGGCCGAGCCCAGCCAGATGAACATGACGTCGAGCGTCCGGTTCGAGAGACTGTAGGCCGCGTGATAGGCGCCGACCGCCGCCTCGTCGAGGAAGGCGGCCAAAAGGAACCGGTCGGTCGAGGCCAGCACCAGCGACAAGGCCAGGGCCGCCGCGATCGGATAGCCGTAACTTGCGTAGGCCCTGAGGCGGTCGCGCAGATATCGTCCGCCCAGGCCGCGTCGCCACTCCGTCGGCAGCACGAACGGCAACGTCAGCAGCGGCGCCAGCGTCAGGCCCAGCAGCGGCGCTGCGCCTCCCGCCCCCGCCAGGGCGAAGCCGACGCCGATCGCCAGGCCCGCGACGGCCGTGACGATGTCCACGGCCGCGGCGCGGGCCACCTCTCCGGACGCGCGGAAGCGTTCCTGCGCCAGCTTGTTCAGGCATCTCAGAGGCGCGCCCAGAACCCCGGCGGCGATCGCGATCTTCAGCGGCGCGTCGACGGGCAGGGCGAGGATCACGCCTGCGGCGACCGGGATGAACACCGCCGCGAGCGTGAGGGTCGCCCGGTACAGGCTGTGGAAGTGGTCCTTCAGCGCCTGGCCGCTCTCGGCCGCCCAGAAGCGCGCCATCGCCGCCTCCAGCCAGGTGAAGACCGCGACGTGGCTCAGCGTCATCACCGAGAAGGCCAGGGCGTAGCGGCCGTAATCGTCCGCCTGGAGCAGGCGCGTGAAAATCACCAGGCCCAGAAAGCCCGTCAGGCCGGTGACGATGTTCGCCGGCAGATAGCCCCAGACGCCGCGCCAGAACATCAGCGCACCGCCAGCCGGTCGCCCAGCAGCACCGGCAGCGTCATGGCCATGATCCGCAGGTCCAGCCACAGCGACTGCCGCTCGATGTACTCGATGTCCAGCTTGACCCGTCGGCGCACGTCCTCGGGCGTGTGCAGCGGCCCGCGCGAGCCGTGGATGGCGGCCCAGCCGGTCAGGCCGGGCTTGATGCGGTGGCGCCAGGCGTAGTCGGCGACCAGCTTGGCGGACTCCACGTCGCCGGTCTTCATCCCGACCGCGTGAGGGCGCGGCCCGACCAGCGACATCTCGCCGGTGATGACGTTGAGCAGTTGGGGCAGTTCGTCCAGGCTCGTGGCGCGGATGAAGCGGCCGACGCGGGTCACCCGGTCGTCGTCGGACGTCACCTGACGCGCGGCCGTGGCGTCGGCGGCCTCGTGGCGCATGGAGCGGAACTTCCAGACCACGATCTCCTCGTGGTTGAAGCCGTGGCGGCGCTGGCGGAAGAAGATCGGGCCGGGGCTGTCCAGCCGCACGGCCAGCGCCACCAGCGCCATGACGGGGGCCAGCAGCACCAGCGCCAGGCCGCCGATGAGCAGGTCCTGAAGGCGCTTGTTGAACGCGCGTCGGGCCGGATTGACGGGCTCCAGCGGCGCGAAGGCGGGACCGGCCAGCCGGTCCAGGGCGGCGTCCAGGTCGCGGTCCGCGCGCGGGTCGAACAGGAGCGTCACCTCCGTCGGCAGCGCCGAAAGGCGGGAGATCAGCTCACGCACCCGGGCCTGGGCGGCCGGGGCGACGGCGATGACGATCCGGTCGACATAGGCCGTCAGCCGGTGGGTCAGAAGGTCCTGGGATCCTCCGAGCACGGGCACCCCGGCCAGGTTCTCGGGCGCACGGCCGCGACGGTCGTCGAAGATGCCCAGAACCGCCAGGCGCCGCTGCTCCAGCGCCCGCGCGATCAGGGTCTCGGCCTCCTTGGTGGCGCCGACCACCACGACGCTGGACGTCAGAAGCCCGCCCTCGCGCCAGCGGCGCACGAAGCCGGCGTAGATCAGATGCGCGCCGCCGAGGGCGAGAAATGTCGCCCACGTCCACACGCCGAGCGCCCCGGACGCCGGGCCGCCCGACAGCGCCGCGAGCGCCCAGGCCGAGGTCGCGCCGAGAAGCGTCGCGAGGGCGACCAGGCCGAGCTGATTCAGCTCGAGGCGGAGGCTGCGAAAGACGTAGGCGCCGGCCGCCTTCAGCGTTCCGGCCGTCACCGCGGCCGCCAGCGCCAGGGGCGCCGCGATGGCGAACGGGGCGGCCGCGACGTCCGGCGTGACACGAGCCAGGACCAGGAGCGTCGCCGCGCCCAACACCGCGAGGTCGATCAGGCGGAACAGGTGAGGCGCCAGACGCACGCCTTCCCGCTGGCGGGCGTTGCGCCAGATCTCGGGGCGGAAGGGGCCGCGGCGCGATCCGGGCGGCTTGGCCGCGCGACGCCGGGGCCCGCCCTCGCGCGCGGGCTCGGCCAAGGCCTTTCGGGCCAGGATGTCGGGCGTCGTGGAGGTCATTCGGCTCGGCGGTCCAGTATCGCCGGACCCTGCATCGGCCGCCGTGCAGATCGCGTTAACGCGCCTCGCTGCGGCTGAAGGGGTAGGGGCTGACCGACTTGGCCCAGTCGTCGACGGCGGGGGCGCGGTCGACCGGCGGGGCGGCGCGCTCGGCGCAGGGGTGGCGCTCACAGAGGCGGCAGGCGGGCCCGATCGGCGTGACGTCCGGGTTCGTCAGGTCGAGGCCGCGCGCATAGACCAGCCGGTGGGCGTGCTTCAGCTCGCAGCCCAGGCCGATGGCGAGGTCCTGACCTTCGGTGAAGGCGTCGCGCCCCTGGCGGTTCACGGTGCGGGACAGGGTGAACCAGCGCCCGCCGTCCGGCGTCTCGATGATCTGAGTGACGATCCGGCCGGGAGTCCGGAAGGCCGAGTGCAGCCGCCAGCGCGGGCAGGCGCCGCCGAAGCGGGCGAAGGGGAAGGCCTCCGAGGCGAAGCGTTTGGAGACGTTGCCGGCCTGGTCCACCCGCATCAGGAAGAAGGGCACGCCGCGCGCCGTCGGGCGCGACAGGGTGGTCAGCCGATGCGCCGCCTGTTCGAACGACACGCCGAAACGGACCTGAAGACGCGCGATGTCGTAGCCCGTCTCCTCCGCCAGCTTCTGAAACGCCCCGTAGGGCATGAGGATCGCGGCGGCCAGGGTGTTGGTCAGCGACACCTTCAGCAGCCGCGCCGACGGCTCGTCCGGGGGCGAAGAGGCCTCGACCATCGCATTGATCGCGGCCGTCTGCTCAACCTGGGCCAGCTGGTAGGCGAGGGCGAAGGCGCGGGAGGAGGGGCCGAGCGTCTCCGACAGCAACAGCCGGCGCCGGTGCGGATCGAAGCGGCGGGTCCACTCCACCATCACCTCGGCGGGCATGGTGCGGACGCTGAGGTCGTGGCGCGCCTTCAGCCGGGCGCGCGCCGCCGTCTCGAACGACTCGGGGCCCGCCGGATCGGCGAAGAGCTCCGCGCTCAGCGCCTCGCCCAGCTGGTCCAGCTCGGGAAAGTGGTTGCGCCGGAACTGGACGAACTCACGCACCCAGTCGGCGGGGGCGTGGTCGCCGATCCTGCCGCCGCGCTCGGCCTCGATGCGGTCCCGCGCCCGCCGCTCGGCGTAGGCCCGGTAGAGTCTGAGGAAGGCGTCGGCCAGCGCCGGCGCCTCGTCGATCAGGTGCAGGATCTCGTGGCGCGGCGCGACGGAGCCCTTGAACAGGGGGTCGGCCAGCGCCTCGGCGATCGCGGCCTCGCCGGCCTCGCCCGATTGGCCCAACGCGCGCAGGTCGACGTCGTAGGTCTCAGCCAGTTTGAGCAGCAGCTGGGCCGAAACCGGCCGCTGGTTGCGCTCGATGTGGTTCAGATAGCTGGGCGAGACGCCCAGATCGGCGGCCATCGCCGTCTGGGTCAGGGCCAGCTCGCGCCGCAGCCGTTTCAGACGGGCGCCGAGGAACAGCTTGCGGTCGGACATGACGCTGGTCGCGTTGTGACATGGCTACGTAGTCATAACATGACAACATGACACCGGCAAACGGCCTCTAAGTGTATTGGTTTTGACCATCCGCGTGTTTCCTGTCCCGAACGGCGCGCTGAGGCGCCTGATCGAGAGACACCGCCATGACCACCTTCGCCGATCTGGTCCCGTCCCCCGCCGGCCGCTTCGACGGCATCGAGCGTCCGTATTCCCCCGAGGACGTGCAGCGCCTGCGCGGCTCGGTGCCGATCACCTACACCCTGGCCACGCGCGGGGCGAACCGGCTGTGGGAGCTCTTGCACTCAGAGCCCTACATCAACGCCCTGGGCGCCGTGACTGGCAACCAGGCCATGCAGATGGTCAAGGCGGGGCTCAAGGCGATCTACCTATCCGGCTGGCAGGTGGCGGCCGACGCGAACACGGCGGGCGCCATGTATCCGGACCAGTCGCTGTATCCGGCGAACGCCGCGCCGGAACTGTGCCGCCGCATCAACCGCACCCTGCAGCGCGCCGACCAGATCGAGCACGCCGAGGGCGGGGCCAAGCGCGACTGGTTCGCCCCGATCGTCGCCGACGCCGAGGCCGGCTTCGGCGGGCCGCTGAACAGCTTCGAGATCATGAAGGCCTTCATCGAGGCGGGCGCCGCGGGCGTCCACTTCGAGGACCAGTTGGCGTCGGAGAAGAAGTGCGGCCACCTGGGCGGCAAGGTGCTGATCCCGACCCAGGCGCATGAGCGGAACCTGATCGCGGCGAGGCTCGCGGCGGACGTCTGCGGCACGCCGACCCTGACGGTGGCGCGCACGGATGCGGAGAGCGCCCAGCTGATCACCTCCGACGTCGACGAGCGCGACCACCCGTTCATCGACCGCGAAAACCGTACGCCGGAGGGCTTCTTCCGCCTCAAGCCCGGCACGGGCCTGGACCACTGCATCGCGCGCGGTCTGTCCTACGCCAAGTACGCCGACCTGCTGTGGTGGGAGACCAGCCACCCGGATCTGGACGACGCGAGGAAGTTCGCCGAGGCCGTGCACAAGGAGCATCCGGGCAAGCTCCTGGCCTACAACTGCTCGCCCTCCTTCAACTGGAAGGCCAAGCTCGACGAGGCGACGATCGCCAAGTTCCAGCGCGAGCTGGGCGCCATGGGCTACAAGTTCCAGTTCGTGACCCTGGCCGGGTTCCACAGCCTGAACAACGGCATGTTCGAGCTGGCCACCGGCTATCGCGACCGGGGCATGGCGGCCTATTCGGAGCTGCAGCAGCGCGAGTTCGCCAACGAGGCCATCGGCTACACCGCCACCCGTCACCAGCGCGAGGTCGGCACCGGCTACTTCGACGACGTCGCCACCGTCATCTCGTCGGGCCGGTCGTCCACGACCGCGCTCAAGGACTCCACCGAGACCGCGCAGTTCGTCGCGGCGGAATGAGAGGAGACACGATCATGGAAACCAGCAACGCCTCGGCCATCATCGACTTCTGCCTGGCCCCGCTGAACCTGACCGACCGCACGGACGCGGAGCGGGAGGTGCGCCGCCGCCTGGAGCACGTCATCAAGACCTTTCAGGGCAAGATCCCGCAGCCGGTCAGCGTCAACTTCAACGCCATGCCGCCTCTGGTGATCAACGAGGCCGCCCACGGGTATGAGTGAGCCCACGACCGTCTCCTCCCCACCCCGGTGGGGAGGTGGCGGGCCGCAGACCTGAAGGAGGGGCGGCACGGCCCTCGACAACCCCTCCACCACTTCGTGGTCCCCCTCCCTATCGCGGGCGTCGGGGCGGAGATAGACGACATGCCCCTGGACACCCTGAACGACAGCGCGATCCGCATCCTCGGCCCTGTCGAGGGGCGCGCCGCCGAAATCCTGACGCCAGAGGCCATGGCCTTTCTCGCCGACCTGCACCGGCGGTTCGACGGGCGGCGGCGTGATCTGCTGGCGGCGCGGGACGCAAGGCAGGCGCGTTTCGACGCGGGCGAGACGCCGGACTTCCGCGCCGATACTGCCCACATCCGGGACGGCGACTGGCGGGTCGCCCCGATCCCGGCCGAGCTGCTGGACCGGCGGGTCGAAATCACCGGACCGGTGGACCGCAAGATGGTGATCAACGCCCTGAACTCGGGCGCCAGGGTCTTCATGGCCGACTTCGAGGACGCCACCAGCCCGACGTGGGAGAACCAGCTCGAGGGGCAGGTGAACCTGAAAGACCTGTGGGCCGGCGGCCTGTCCTACGATGATCCCAAGACCGGCAAGGCCTATCGGCTGAAGGCCGAACGCGCGGTGCTGAAGGTCCGGCCGCGCGGCTGGCACCTGCCGGAGGCGCACCTGACGGTGGATGGACAGGTCGTGTCCGGCGCGCTGTTCGACTTCGGCCTCTACGCCTTTCACAACGCCAGAGCGGCGATCGGCGCCGG
>JBKBUS010000020.1:0-11323 GCA_046290035.1 Brevundimonas sp. | reverse complement strand
CCATCTGATCGTTGCTGGCCAGAATCGCGGTGGGCGGGTCCGCCAGGGACAGCAGCGCCGCCGTGGCGCGTTCTCCGGACTCGAAGGTGAAGTCGCCGTCCGCCTCGAGCGCCGGATCCAGGGGAAGTCCCCGCTCCGCATGGGCCCGCCGCCAGCCTTCGCCTCGCACAGCCGAGACGGCGTATTCGTCGCTGCCGGTGATGAAGCCGATGCGCCTGTGTCCCAAATCCAGCAGGTGCTCGGTGGCGACCTGCGCCGCCAGCGCCTCGTTCATGGAGATGGCGAAGCCATCCCCGGGCGTCTCCGAGCACAGGCGGGCGAAAGGCAGACCCAGCCGAACCAGCAGCCGCGTGATCTGGGGATTATCCGAATGCGGCGGCGTCAGAATGAGGCCGTCGGGCCTGAGCGCGGAGATGGCGGCCTGCACCTCCCGCTCCACGTGCGCGGAGTGGGTGTCGATCAGCTCGAAGATCATGTGGTAGCCGGACTCCGCGCAGCGCAGCATCCCGCCCATCAACATCTGATCCACCCAGTCGGTCCCCTGCCCCGACGTCCAGGCCTCGATCGTGCGGTCGCGATCGTTCAGCGCCATCAGAAGGAAGGATCGGCTGCCGCCCATGCGGCGGGCCGCGAGGCTGGGCACATAGCCCAGCTTGGCCACGGCGGCCCGCACCCGCTCCGCCACGGCGGGGCGCACGTTGGGTCCGTTGTTTATGACGCGGGACACGGTCTGAAGCGACACGCCGGCCTCCTCGGCCACGTGCTTGATGGTGACGGCGCGACGCAAGACCTGATCAGCCCCCGGATTGAGCATGCATTCTGTCAGGCTTGGCCATTCGTCGGCAAGCCGACATCACCACGCCGGTCGGCCGTGGGGCTCACGCGACCCGCGCCGGCGACGCGGGCGGCTCAGCCGCGCAGTGCTGGGCGATGAAGGCGGCGTGCGAGCCCAGTCGCGCGACCAGTTCCGCAAGGCCCGCACGGGCGCGATCGAACTCACCCGGCACCCGATCGAACGGCAGGCGATCGACCAGCGGGTGCCAGCCTCGCGGAATGACGCCCATGCCGTCCAGAACGGACTGCCAGTTCACGTCGCGGAACAGGGCGTCCAGCCCCTCGACCAGAGCTCCATTGACCTTGAACAGGTCGATCTTGCGCTGCAGCTCGGGCGGCAGCTCCATCGTTCGCACGGTCCGCCAGAAGTCGGTGTCGTCGCGCCGTGTGGTGCAGTAGTGCAGGATGATGAAGTCGCGGATCTCCTCGTAGTCCGCTCGCATGCGGCGGTTGTACTCCTCCGCCAGCGCCGGGTCGCAGTCGGCGTCGGGCAGGTAGCGGAAGAAGAAGTCCATGCCGCGATAGATCAGATGGATCGCGGTCGACTCCAGCGGCTCGATGAAGCCGGCGGCCAGGCCGATCGACAGCACGTTCTTGTCCCAGATGCGCTCGCGCACGCCGGTCTTGAAAGGCACCGTCATGGGCTGGGTCACCAGCGGCCCTTCGACCTGGGACAGCAGGACCGCCGTCGCCTCGTCGTCGGACATGTGGGCGCTGGAGAAGACATGGCCGTTGCCGGCCCGGTGCTGCAGCGGGATGCGCCAGCGCCAGCCGCAGTCCTGGGCGTGGGCCAGGGTGTAGGGCGGAGGCGGCCCGACGTTTTCGGTCTGCACCGCGATCGCCCGGTCGCATAGCAGCCAGTGGGACCAGTCCTCGAAGCCGACCCCCAGCGCCTTGCCGATCAACAGGGCCCGAAAGCCCGAGCAGTCGATGAAGAAGTCCGCCTCAACCGTCCGGCCGTCCTTCAGGCGCAGGCGCTCGACGAAGCCGTCGCGACGGGTCTCAACATCCTGGACGATGCCCTCCGTGCGCGTGACGCCGCGGGCCTCGGCGAACGCACGCAGGAAGCGGGCGACCAGCTTGGCGTCGACGTGCAGCGCATAGCTGGCCACAGCGAGCGGCGTGTTGGGCGCCTTGTGCGGCAGGGTGAAGCGACCCTCCCGCGCCATCACGCTGGCCGGCGAGAAGTCCTGGAAGGCGTGCGGATAGCCGTGAGCGCGGGCCTTCAGCCACACCTGATAGAAGTCGGTGAGGCCGACCGGCGCGCCGACCTCGCCGAAGGGATGGAAGTAACGCTCGCCCTTCTGCGACCAGTCGCGGAACTCGATGCCCAGCTTGAAGCTGGCCTGGGTCTCCCGCACGAACTCCTGTTCGTTGACACCCAGCTTGGCCAGAAGCTGCAGAAACGGCGGTACGGTGGATTCTCCGACGCCGATCGTGCCGATGTCGTCGGACTCGACAAGTTCGATATCGAAAAGCCGACCCTTGAAATGCTCGGCCATAACGGCCGCCGCGATCCAGCCGGCGGTGCCTCCGCCGACGATGCAGACCTTCTTGAGGGGGCGTCGTTCCATCGTCATGCCGCCATCTGATCGTCCAGAGCCTTCAGGAATTCGGCGTGGTGCGGCGTGGCCGCCACCGCCTTCGCCACCGTTCCCCGCAGCGCTGCGAGGCTCGTGGAAAGACGTCCCGCGTCTACGCCTTCGACCGCCGGATCGAGGGCGCGCGGGTACCGGCCCATGCCATCGTAGATCGCCAGCCAACTCGCCGGATGGAACATCTCCCAGCGGTAGCGGACGAACTCGCCGCGTGCGTCCCAGACACCAAGTTTCCGCACCAAGGTCTCCGGCGGCTCGACCGAGCGGGCGTCTCGCCAGAACGGCTCGTCCCTCCGATTGAGCAGATAATGCAGCAGGATGAAGTCGCGCACGCGCTCCATCTCTTCCGCCGTCTGATCATTGAACTCGTCGCGCAGGGCCTGGTCGATGGCGCGGTCGGGGAAGACGCTCATCAGCCGCTCGATCGCCGTCTCGATCAGGGCAATCGACGTGGATTCCAGAGGCTCGAGGAAGCCCGCCGACAGCCCGATGGCGACGCAGTTTCCGACCCAGGCCCGGCGCCGGCGGCCCGGCCTGAAGCCGATGCGGCGCGGCTCGGTCAGCGGCTCGCCCATCAGGTGGGGCGTCAGCTCGGCGAGGGCTTCCTCGTCGGACTGATGCCGGCTGGAGAAGACCAGGCCGTTGCCCGCCCGGTGGCGTAGGGGAATGCCCCATTGCCATCCGGCCGACCGGGCGGTGACCCGTGTAAAGGGCATGGGCGGCATCTCCGGCGCCGCCCGCGACTGGACCGCGAAGGCGGAGTCGCACAACAACCAGCGTCCCCAGTCCTCGTAGGGCTCGCCCAAGGCCTCGCCGATCACAAGCCCGCGGAAGCCGGAGCAGTCGATGAACAGCTCGCCTTCGACCTCGCGTCCGTCAGCCAGCCCAAGAGCACGGACGGCGCCGGACGGATCCAGGCGAACCTCGCCGATGCGTCCATCGAGGCGTTCGCAGCCGCCGGCTTCGGCGAAGGCTCTGAGATGCTGAGCGAACAGGCTCGCATCCAGATGCAGCGCCCAGTCGAACACCGACAGGCTGGACGGCGGATTGGGCGACGGCAGGGTGAAGCGACCGGCTTCCGCCATCGATGCGCCGAGGCTGTAGGCGGCGAGAGGCGCGTCTGAGCCCCGAGCCCGGTCGGCCAGCCAGAAATGGTGGAAACCGATCCCGTCGAGGTCCTGTCCATAGAGGCCGAAGGGATGCAGGAAGGCGGACCCATGGCCGGACCAGCCCTCGAAGCGGATGCCGAGCTTGCAGGTCGCCTGGACGGCGCGCATCACCTCGGCGTCGCTCATGGCCAGCCGCGCGTAGAAGCGGCGGATGGTGGGGATGGTCGCCTCCCCCACCCCGATCGTGCCGATCTCGGAGGACTCGACCAGCGTGATCCGCAGCGGCGCGCCGCGAAAACGCCGCGTCAGGGCGGCGGCCGTCATCCATCCGGCGGTGCCCCCGCCGACGATGACCACCCGCTCGATACGCGCCTCGGTCGACATGACGCTACTCTGCACCGCCCGGCCCTCCCGAAAAAGTCGGCCGGCGGAGCGAACCCCGCCGGCCAGTCGCTCAGGAAGGCGATCTAGAACCGGGCGCGAACGCCCAGCGAGTAACGAGGCTCGAACTGATTGCGCGAGTGGAACTGCTCGGCGCCCTCTTCGAACTCGAGGTAGTACTCCTCGATTTCGCCCAGCACGTTGGACCCATTGAAGTAGACGGCGACGTCGTCGGTCACGTTGTAGGTGACGTTGATATCCAAATACTGCGCCGTATCCTGATAGATCGGGATCTGACCGAAGGTGGTGGCGAGGCGCGGGGTTCGGTAGTTGTAGGCCGCGCGCGCCTGCAGCCGGTCGTCCTGATACCAGATGGCGGCGTTGTACGAGTACTTCGAGTTGTCCTGGAACGGCAGGTCCTCGCCCGACAGGTTCTGGGCGTTCTGCGAGCTGTCCGAGTAGGTGAAGCTGCCGTCGAAGCCGAAGTTCGACCAGATTCCGCCATCGACGAGGAAGTCGCTAAGCGCGATCTTGGCCCCGACCTCGACGCCCTGCAGCTCGCCGCCATCGCCCTGCACCGGACGGTTCACCGGCACGGTG
Source organism: Brevundimonas sp. (assembly GCA_046290035.1). Lineage (GTDB taxonomy): Bacteria > Pseudomonadota > Alphaproteobacteria > Caulobacterales > Caulobacteraceae > Brevundimonas. The sequence continues at coordinate 6,801 of JBKBUS010000020.1, read as the reverse complement.
CGGCGTATCACGCCGTCCTGGTCGGGGAACTGCCCGTCCAGAACCGTGGCGCGGGTGACGAAGCTGTCGATGTTCAGGCGGAACAGCGCCACATTGAACAGCGTCCCCCGCCCCAGGTAGTACTCCAGGCTGAGGTCGTAGTTGTCCGACCGCCACGGATCCAGGTCCGGGTTGCCGTTGGCGGTGGCGCCGGTCACCTGCCGCACCCCGACTGGCGAGGCGTTGGGATTGTCCGGCGTCGGACCGACCGAGTCGGCCGTCTGGATGGTGACCCCGCCCCCGTAGTTGCCCAGATCGAGCGGGATCATCGTCTTGGCGAAGGCGAAGCGCAGCCGTAGGCGATCATTGAAGTCGTAGGCGAGGTTCACCGACGGCAGGTAGTCGTAGTAGCTGCGGTTGGCGAAGGTATCGCCGACGTCCTGGTTCGTGTCGCCGTAGTTGCGGGTCTCACCGGTCAGGTTCTGGCGCACGTCCAGCTCGGTGCGGATGACCTTCAGGCCGACATCGCCGCTCAGCGCGCCGAAGCCGATGTTGGAGTTCAGGTAGAAGCTGCTCTCCTGCAGGCCCACGTCGTAGGTGTTGCCGGGGATGATCACCCGATAAGCGCTGCCGAACACCCGCTCCTGGAAGGCGACAACGTCATCGAAGTCGCGAGGATCGACGACCCAGACGCCCGGCAGACCCTGGGTGATCGAGCCGTAGTCGTCGAGGAAGTAGACGTTGTTGTGCTCGTCCAGCTTCGTGGGACGGTTGACTGTGTAGCCCTGGAAGCAGGTCGGCGTGTTGGGCGCCGCGCCGTCGCCGCAGTTGCCCGGCGTCGCCCCGGCGGGCAGGGCGGGGTTGTAGGCGGGGTTCGAGACGAATTCGCCCGCGCGGCACTGGTTCTGGTTCATGACCACGTCGATGGCCTTCCACTGAACCGAGCACCCGTTGGCGTCCGAGGCGCCGTTGCCGCCGTAGAAGTCCGAGAACAGGTGGAAATTCTCGATCTCCACCTCTCGGTTCGAGAAGCGGCCGCCGACGTCGATGCGGTTGATGAAGCCCAGCATCGGCGCGTCGAACTCGTAGGAGCCGTCCAGCCGCGCCACGTCCAGCGTCGACTCATTGGCCTGGTTGCCCTCGGAGGAGAAGGCCGCGACCGCATAGCTGTCGAGGTTGGCCATGTAGTCGGTGAGCGTCGCGCCGGCGCCGAGACCGCCGGAGATGGGATTGTCGAACTCGCTCCAGACCGTCTTCGAGCCGCCGATATTCAGGTGAACCAGCGGATCCTCGCCATAGCCCAGCGGGTTCGGGTTGACATAGCGGCCTCCGTTGGAGCCGACGACGCCGTTCGAATACTGCCCCGGGTACATCGCCGCGATATCGGCCGGATAGAACGGACCTCGGGTACGGTCGTTCGGATCGCGGAAGAGAGTGAACTGCCGGTCCGGCGAGTACTGCCAGTTGGACAGATCGCCCTGGACCTGACCATTCATGCTGAGCAGCGAGGCGTCCGCATGGATCGCGCGCACCGAGAAGGTGAAGGGGCCGCCTTTGTCGTAGTCCAGCTCGAGGTTGAAGTTGGTCGACTCGTTCTCGGTGGCGCGGTTCACCGTGAAGGAGTTCATCCACCAGACGTCGAGATCATACTCCGTGACGTCCAGCCAGGGCTGGCCGTTGGAGCCGTTCACCCCGGTCTCGGTGAACGCGGTCGGCGTCGTCCACCCCAGCGCGCTCCAGCGGTTCGAGATGTTGAGTCCGGCGGCCCGGTTGTACTCTTCCTGCTTGGTGTAGAAGACCTCGGCCGTCAGCGTCAGGCCGTCCTCAATGTCCCACTGGAAGGCGCCGTTCACGCCGAGGCGCTGGCGCTCCACGACGCGGTTGAAGCTTTCATACCCGTGCGGCGCAATCCAGTTCGGGCCGGAGCCGCCCCAGTCATTGTTGCCGAAGACGCCGCCGCCGACACCCGAATAGTTGTTGCCCAGGTTGGACTCGCTGACGACGGCGGCCGCCATCACGCCGAAACGGTCGCCGCGCCAGTTAGCCAGGGCATTGAACAGATAGTCGTCCTCACGCGTCCGCTCGCCCGTGGCGTATTCCGCCGTGGTCGCCAGCGTCGTCCCATAGCCGAAATCGAACGGCCGGCGCGTGCGCAGGTCGATGGTGCCGGAAATGCCCGACAGCGCGTTGCGCGGGTCCATCGACTTGAACACCACCAGCGAGTTCATCAGCTGCGACGGCACGTCGTTGAGGTTCGGCTGGGCCGAACCCAGGTTGCCGGGGCTGAGGTATTGCTCGCCGTTCAACAGCGTCACGACCTGCGGCAGGCTGCGGATGTTGACGGTCGCGCCCTCGCCGGCGTTGCGCTGGATCTGGATGCCCGCGATCCGCTGAAGCGCGTCCGCCACGGTGACGTCCGGCAACTTGCCGATGTCCTCGGCCGAGATGGCGTCGACGATCGCGACCGTGTCGCGCTTGATGTCGATCGCCTGCTCCTGCGAGGCGCGGATGCCGGTGATGACGATTTCCTCGACCTCGGTCGCCGGATCCTGCGCCCAGGCCGGCGCAGCCAGGGCCGCTGACGCGAGCGCGGTCGTCGCCAGCAGGGCGCGAGCACGCGCTATGCGATGCATGGTCATGAACTCTTCTCCTCCCCATTTGCGCCGTCGTCGCGACGCGTCCCCGGGCGGGGGACGATCAGGTTCGGAGCGCCGGCCGCACAGGCGCGGGCGTGCGTCGCCGTGGCGAAACGCGCTTGCGGATCTCAGGTGAGACGCCGCGACCTGGACTCCTACCCTGAAGGTCTTTCCGCCTTCTGATCTTAATCCAGCACGTTTTGAGAGCGTTCACAAGAACGTTCTCAACAGCGCGCCCGAGCTCACCCGCCCTTAGAGAACACGGTTTGTTTCAAGCCGCCGGGCAGACCCGCGGGCCAGTATCCTGGTCCAGCTTGATCTCAGAGAGCGACACCGTGGCCGGGGCCGTGGCGGTCAGACTGAACGGCGTCTCCAGCGCGTCAGAAGGTTCGGCCGAAAGACAATTCAGTCGCACGCGGTACTCGCGCCACTCCCCCGTCGGACCGGCGGTCAGCGCGTCCGTGACATCCCAACTGGCGCGGCCGTAGCCGAGCGTGAGCCGGCCTTCCGGCGCCGCATCGACGCGGTAGCGGAAGGTCAGCGCCAGATCGCCGTTGACCTCGCGACGCAGATCGACCGGCGGGCCCCATATGGACGCCGTGGCCGGGCCGGCGAAGACGAACTGACGCGCGCTCTCCTGAGCGCGGTCGTCCACCGGCGCCACGACGACGCCGTTCCTCGGGCTGGCGCCGCGCGAGGCGTCCTCGCCCAGACGCTGTTGCCCGCCGTCGTCCTGCAGGATCAGCGACCATGGCGACGGAATTCGGCCGTTGACCAGATAGGCGTCCGCGCCCCCCGCCGCCGAGACAACGCCGGAAGCCTCCGACAGGGGGCCCACCTCGGCGGGGTTGGCGTAGCTGAGGCCATAGCCGTAGGCGAACAGCGGATCATAGCCCGGTTGTCCGACATTCAGAGGCTCACCGGTCGCATCCTTGGGCCAGCTGAAGGACAGCATGCCCTTGAAATCGTGGCGAGGCGCGCCCGAGGCGTCGCCGATCAGGACATCGGCGATCCCGCCGCCCTCCGTTCCCGGCAGCCAGGCGGCCACGAAGGCGTCCGAGGCGTTGAGCTCCGGGTTCACCCACATGGGCCGACCGGACAGGAACACCGATACGGTCGGGATGCCTTCGGCCTGCAGTCGACGCAGGATCGCCAGCGGCTCCTCGGGCTCGAAATCAACGGTGCGCAGATCGCCCAGGAATTCGGCGTAGGGCTGCTCGCCGAAGACCACGATCGCCACGTCCGGCCTGGTCCGGTAGCTGCCGTCCACGCTCAGCTCGGCCGAACCGCCGGCCTCGGTCACCGCCTCGTTCAGCCCCGCCCAGATCGACTGGCCGTTCGGGAAGTCCGCATTGGTGTTGCCGGTGCCCTGCCAGCTGAGCGTCCAGCCGCCCGCAGCCTGGCCGATGTCGTCGGCGGCCGCCCCCGCCACCAGAACCCGCGACGCGCCGGCGATCGGCAGAACGCCGCCCTGGTTCTTCAGCAGAACCAGGCTCTCGCGCACCGCCTGGCGAGCCAGGGCGCGGTGCTCGGGCGCGCCGAGGAGCTCCATGCGGCCTTCGATGGGGCGTTCCTCGCGGAAAACCCCGGCCTTGACCTTGGCGCGCAGGATGCGCCGCACCGCGTCGTCCAGGCGGGCCATGCTGATCTCGCCCGAGCGCACCTGGGCGAGCGTGTTCTCATAGAGCGGCCGCCAGCTATCGGGCGCCATGAACATGTCGATGCCGGCGTTGAAGGCCAGCGCACAGCTTTCGTTGGTGCAGCCCGGCAGCTGGCCGTGGGCGTTCCAGTCCGACACGACGAAGCCGTCGAAGCCCAGCGGCCCGTGCAGAACGTCGCGAAGCAGCGTGGCGTTGCCCGAGTGCTTGACCCCGTTCCAGCTCGAGAAGCTGGCCATGATGGACAGCACGCCGGCGTCGATCGCCTGAACGTAGCCGCCCAGGTGGATGTCGATCAGCTCCTGCTCGGTTCCGACGAAATCGCCCTGGTCGCGCCCCCCTTCGGTGCCGCCGTCCGCCAGATAGTGCTTCGCCGAGCCGGCGATGCGTCCGGGGGCCAGCGGGCCGTCGGCGCTCAATTCACCCTGCAGCCCGAGCGTCAGGGGCGCGGCGTAGGCGCGCTGCACTTCCGGATTCTCGGAGTAGCCCTCATAGGCGCGACCCCAACGGTCGTCACGCGGCACCGCCAGCGTGGGGCCGAAGGTCCAGTCGGCGCCGGTGGCGGCCACTTCCAGCGCCGTGGCTACGCCGATCCGGTGAATCAGGTCTGGATTACGCGTCGCGCCCAGGCCGATGTTGTGCGGAAAGATGGTCGCGCCGACGGCGTTGTTGTGCCCGTGCACGGCGTCGATGCCGAAGATCAGCGGCACCTTGGCCCCCGGACGCGCCTGCACCGCCGCGCGGAACTCGCGCGCCAGCCGGACCCACTCCATGGGATCGCCCCGCTCCTCGCCATAAGGGCCGGAGTTGCCGCCGGCGAGCACCGAGCCCAACGGATAGGTGAGCAGGTCCTGCGGCGAGATCGAACCGATGTCCGCCTGGATGGTCTGGCCGACCTTCTCCTCGACCGTCATCCGGCTCATCAGCTCGGTGACGAAGGCCTCGGTCGCCGCGTCGCTCATGGCGTCCGGCGAGGACGCGCGGGGCCAGTTGGCGGGATCGGCGCGCGCCGCCTCGGGAATCTCGATCGACTGGGCGAAAGCCGGCGCGCAGAGCGCCGCCGCGAGAACGAGAGCGAGGGCCGAAGTCGAAGCACGCATGAATATCTCCGCGATGGATCGCGGGCGCGAGCACGGGACGAGACGCCGCCTGATCGGAGATCACGGGCCCTGCCGGACCTGGGTCGTCAGCGTTTCATCCTCGAGGTCTGCGCCCCTTGGGGATGAGCTAAGCACGCATTGAGAGCGTTCACAACCACACCGAACACTGTGTCGCGGGGCTGGCGGGATGAATCACGCCTCAAGCACCCTCCAAGGCGGTCGCTTCGTCGGAGGGCGCACGCTAGCGCGCCTCGCGCATGCTCAGATGAGCCACGGCGATCACGAGGGCGACCGCGCCCAGCCCCGCGCCGAGCCCGAGCGCCGTCTGGACCCGCCAGGCCTCGGTCGCCAGCATGTTGACTGGCATTTGCCAGGGAAAGAACACCCCGGCCCGCGCCGACGTCGCCACGACCGAAAAGAAGGTCCCGCCGATTCCCACGGCCAGAGCGGGGACGAAGCTCGAGAAGAGCATGGCGATCCAGAACTGAATGGCGATCAGCAGAAGCCCAGCCAGCCAGATTCGCCCGATGACGCCGAACTGGCTCATCACGTTCAGTTCGCCGCTGGCCGCGACGACGGGCTTGACCCAGCCCGCGAGCATGACGGCCGCCACGCTGATCGCGAGGTTGAGCAGGCTCATCAGGGCGACGAGACCAAGGACGCAGGTCGCCTTGGCGGCGTAGATCGTCCAGCGCGGGCGCGGCAGGGCGCGCAGGTGGTCCCACGCTCTGGGCCCATGCTCCATGTGAGCCACGAGCGCGGTCAGTGCGGTGACGCTCATCGGCAGCATGAAGAAGGCCCAGATGGCCGAGGCCCCGACCAGCCACATGTCCCAGGGCTGGGGCGCCTCGCCCCGCAGCATGTTGAAGAAGGTGAAGATGCCGATCAGCGTCGGCGCGGCGAGTGCGAGCAAAAGCGCCAGCGACCGGTTGAGCTTGCGAATCTCGACGTACAGGGGGGCGAGCATCAGACGACCTCCTCGCGGTCGGGGGCCGCGGAACGGCGATAGATGCCCTCCAGCGACGCAGCGCGGGCGCCGATGGAGAACACGCCGACGCCGGCCTCGACCAGGGCCCGCGCAAGCGCAGCCGTCGTCGCGTCGTGATCACGGCCGGGACGGAGCCGTGCGATCAGGCCCTCGGCGCCTTCCGACACGGTCACGTCATGGGCGCGCAGGACCTGGGCGGCGCGGGCCGAGTCGTCGACCCGCAGCGCGATCTCCGGCGCCTGATCCGCCTTGAGCCGGGCCAGGTCGCCTTCGAGGACCAGCCGTCCCCGGTGGACGATGCCGACATGGGTGGCGGTCTGCTCGATCTCGCCGAGCAGGTGGCTGGAGAGCAGCACCGTCGCCCCCGTTCTCTCGGGCAGCGACTTGAGGAACCGCCGCATGTCGGCGATGCCGTCCGGGTCTAGGCCGTTGGTGGGTTC
>JBKBUS010000366.1:0-2471 GCA_046290035.1 Brevundimonas sp. | reverse complement strand
GACGTCGACGTCGTCATCGCGCACGCCGATCGAGGCCACGCCCTCGGCGCCGAACCACGGGCTGACCTTGGCGCCGAAGCGGCCGGTGACGGCCCCCAGATCGCCGTCGCCGCCGTCAAGCTGCGTGTAGCCGATCGTGCCGTAGGTCTGCGGCGACTGGAACGTCTGCGCCGACGCGGCCCCGGCGATCAGAGAAAGAGCAGCGGCGGTGAGAAGAATGTTCTTCATGTTTCTGTCCTTGCTAGTCCGGACGCCAAGATCGGCGTCGCCCCACCAGCACGGAGAAAATGGGTAGCGTGGCGCGGCAGTTCCAAGGCCGACCCATTACACGACCGTAACTGTGGGCATGCAGGCACATACGCCGATCTTTCAATCTAGACCGCTCTGCGACCCCAATGCGGCGGGATCAGGACTGTATCTTCTTCAGCCTTCGCGCTGGGCGAGCGCGGCCTGCGCCGCCGCCAGCCGGGCGATCGGCACCCGGTAGGGGCTGCAGCTCACATAGTGGAGGCCCGCCCCCTCGCAGAAGGCGATGGACGAGGGATCGCCGCCGTGCTCGCCGCAGATGCCCAGCTTCACGTCGGGGCGCACCTTGCGGCCGCGTTCCGCCGCGATCCGGATCAGGTCGCCGACCCCGTCCTGGTCCAGGCGCACGAAGGGGTCGTGCTCGAAGATGCCCTTGTCCAAATAGGCCTGAAGGAACCGGCCGGAGTCGTCCCGCGAGATGCCGAAGGTGGTTTGGGTCAGGTCGTTGGTGCCGAAGCTGAAGAAGGCCGCGTGCTCGGCCAGGTCGTCGGCGCGGATCGCCGCGCGCGGCAGCTCGATCATGGTGCCGACTAGATAGTCGACTCGGTCGCCGGCCGCCTCGAACACCGCCTCGGCGGTGCGGTCGGTCAGCTCGCGCAGGTATTTCATCTCCGCGCCCTTGGCGACGAGCGGGTGCATGATCTCGGGCGTCGGCGCTAGACCCGACGCGCGCTTGACCTCCAGCGCCGCTTCCAGGATCGCCCGGACCTGCATCTCGTAGATCTCGGGATAGGCGACGCCCAGGCGGCAGCCGCGATGGCCGAGCATGGGATTGGTCTCATGCAGCTCCTTGGCCCGCCGCTTCAGCTTGGCGGCGTCCAGGCCAGAGCCGGCCGCCAGCGCGTCGATCTCGGCCTCCGAGTGCGGGATGAACTCGTGCAGCGGCGGGTCCAGCAGGCGCACCGTGACCGGCAGGCCGGCCATGATGGTGAACAGCTCCACGAAGTCCGCCTTCTGGAACGGCGCGATCTTGGCCAGCGCCGCGCGGCGGCCGGCCTCGTCGTCGGCCAGGATCATCTCGCGCACCGCCGAGATGCGCTCGTCGTCGAAGAACATGTGCTCGGTGCGGCACAGGCCGATGCCCTCGGCGCCGAAGCCGCGCGCGGTCTTGGCGTCGAGCGGAGTCTCGGCGTTGGCGCGGACCTTCAGCCGACGCGCGCCGTCGGCCCAGGCCATCAGGGTCTGGAAGTCGCCGGTCAGCTCGGGCTCGATCATCTTGACCGCGCCCTCCATCACCTCGCCCTTGGAGCCGTCGATGGTGATGACGTCGCCGGCCCTGAAGGTCCGACTGCGGACGGTGAAGGTCCCGGCCTTCTCGTCGATGCGGATCTCGCCGGCGCCGGAGACGCAGGGACGTCCCATGCCGCGAGCGACCACCGCCGCGTGGCTGGTCATGCCGCCGCGCGCCGTGACGATGCCGCGCGCCGCATGCATGCCGTGAATGTCCTCGGGGCTGGTCTCGTCGCGCACAAGGATGACCGCGTCGCCGAGCTGGTTCAGGCGCTCGGCCTCGTCGGCGTCGAACACGATCTTGCCGGTCGCGGCGCCCGGGCTGGCGGGCAGGCCTTGAGCCACCACCGTGCGCGGGGCGTCGGGATCCAGCGTCGGGTGCAGCAGCTGATCGAGGGCGGACGGATCGACCCTGAGCACCGCCTCCTCCTGGCTGATGACGCCGTCGGCGGCCATTTCGACGGCGATCTTCAGGGCCGCCTTGGCGGTGCGCTTGCCGTTGCGGGTCTGGAGCATCCAGAGCCGGCCCTGCTCGACCGTGAACTCGATGTCCTGCATGTCGCGATAGTGGCGCTCCAGCTTGCCGACCACCTCGACGAACTGCCCGAACACCTCGGGCATGGCCTCTTCCATCGAGGGCGCGGTCTCGCCCATTTCCTCGCGCCCGGCGCGGGTCAGCGACTGGGGCGTGCGGATGCCGGCGACCACGTCCTCGCCCTGGGCGTTGATCAGGAACTCGCCATAGAGCCGGGCCTCGCCGGTCGAGGGATTGCGGGTGAAGGCCACCCCGGTCGCCGAGGTCTCGCCCATGTTGCCGAACACCATCGACTGGACGTTGACGGCGGTGCCCCAGCTCTCGGGGATGTCGTGCATGCGGCGATAGAACTTGGCCCGGTCGTTCATCCAGCTGGCGAACACGGCGCCGATCGCGCCCC
>JBKBUS010000365.1:0-2479 GCA_046290035.1 Brevundimonas sp. | reverse complement strand
AGTCGACGCTGTTCATGCTGGTCAGCGCCTTCTGCGGGCTGGAGACGATGAAGGCCGCCTACGACCACGCGGTGGAAAGCGGCTATCGCTTCTATTCCTACGGCGACGGCTCCCTGCTGTTCAGGAGCGCCTGATGGGCCTCGCCTTCAACCTTCAGGCCGTTGACGGCCGCGCGCGCACCGGCGTCATCTCAACCCCGCGGGGCGACATCCGCACCCCGGCCTTCATGCCGGTCGGGACCGCCGCGACGGTCAAGGCGCTGACGGTGGACCAGGTGGCCCAGACCGGCGCCGACATCATCCTGGGCAACACCTATCACCTGATGCTCCGCCCGGGGCCGGAGCGAATGCAGCGGCTGGGCGGGCTTCACCGCTTCATGCGATGGGACAAGCCGATCCTGACCGACTCCGGCGGATTCCAGGTGATGAGCCTGTCGGGCATCTCCAAGGTGACCGAGGAGGCCGTGACCTTCTCCAGCCACATCGACGGCTCCAAGCACGTGCTGACGCCTGAACGATCGATCGAGATTCAGGCCGACCGGCTGGGATCGGACATCGTGATGCAGTTGGACGAGTGCGTCTCCTGGCCGGCCGAGCGCGACCGGGCGGATCAGGCCATGAAGCTGTCGGCCCGCTGGGCCGCCCGGTCAAAGGCGGCGTTCGGGGCTCGTGACCGACAAGCCCTGTTCGGCATCCAGCAGGGTTCGACGTTTGAGGACCTGCGCCGCGAGTCCGCCGACCGTCTGATCGACATCGGCTTCGACGGCTACGCCATCGGCGGGCTGGCGGTCGGCGAGGGCCATCAGGCGATGTGCGAGGTGCTGGACTACGCCCCCGGCATGCTGCCGCCGGATCGGCCGCGCTATCTGATGGGGGTGGGCAAGCCGATCGATCTGGTGGAGGCGGTCTGGCGCGGCGTCGACATGTTCGACTGCGTCCTGCCGACCCGCGCCGGACGCCATGGTCAGGCCTGGACCTGGTCAGGGCCGATCAACCTGAAGAACGCCCGCTTCGCCGAGGACGACGCGCCGCTGGACGAGACCGTCCCCTGCCCGGCCAGCCGCGACTACTCGCGGGCCTATCTGCACCACCTGATCCGGGCTGATGAAATCCTGGGGAAGACGCTGCTGACCTGGCACAACATCGCCTTCTATCAGGCGCTGACGGCGGCTATGCGCGCGGCGATCGCCGAGGGCCGCTTCGACGCCTTCCGCGCGGACTTCCACGCGCGCCAGGACGCTTAACCCCGGGGGCGTCGCTCGGGGCGGAACCAGCTGGGGGCCGCGGGCGGAGCGCAGTTCCGCTGCATGCCGACCCCCTTCAGATACGCCCGGCGCAGACGACCAGCCTGGATCGCCGCCTGGACCTGCCGGCTGTGCGCCTCGGCGCCGGTCAGCCGTCGCACCCAGCTGCGCAGGGGGATGAAATCCGTGGTGGTGTCCCGAATGGCGTCCAGCGTGGCGGAGGCGGCTGCGTCCGAGGCCCGCTCGCTCATCAACCGGCCGTCCGGCGCGGGCTGCTCGTCGGCGTCGGGGCCGAGCGCGTCGTCGAGCCTGCGCACCTCGGCGGCGATGCTGGCGCACCGGGTCAGGTTGCGCGTGTCGTAGGGCGCGGCCTCGGCCTGAAGCAGGACGGTCGGGATTTCGTCGCGACGCAGGTTCAGGTCCTCCAGCGGCGCGGCGGCGGCGTCGACGAAGCCCTCGCGCACCGTGCCGGCGCCTTCGCCGGCGGAACGCATGGCGGCGCACCCTCCGAGCGTCAGGGCGGCGGCGAGGCAGATGCCGAGAGTCGAAGCGTTGCGGATCATGATCGCCAAACGGTCCAGCCTCGTTTCCGGTTCATTTTCGCCGCAGGTCATTCACCCGCGCAAGCGTCTAGGCGCCGGTGGCGCGCGCGGCCACCTCGGCCACGGCCTCACAGACCCGTTCCATGTCCGCGTCGGTGATCGTCGGATGCGCCAGGAACGCCACAGACGTCTCGCCGAGCGCCCGCGCCGCGGGCAGCCGTTCCGCAGGTCTGATCCCGTCGAACGCGCGCTCCAGATAGATTTCGGGCGCCGAGCCGTGCACGCAGAAGCCCCCGCGTGCGTTGATCTCCTCGATGACCCTGTCTCGGGTCCAGTCCTCGGCCAGCCGCTCGGGCCGCACGAAGGCGTAGACGCGGTACCAGGCGTGCGCGACGTCCTCGCCGACCGGGGGCACCCGAAACAGCGACAGCGGCTCCAGGGCGGCGCGCAACCGCGCCGCCAGCGCCGCGCGCCGGGCGGTCCACGTCGGCATGAGCTTCAGCTGGATCAGCCCGATCGCCGCCTGCATCTCGATCATACGGCCGTTGCCGCCGATGTGTTCGTGCACCAGCCTGGGCCCGGGCGGATGGGCGCGCTCGTACATGGCCTGCCAGCTCTTGCCGTGGTCCTTCAGCGACCAGATGCGGGACCACAGGTCGGCGTCGTTCGTCGTGACAATCCCGCCCTCGCCGCC
>JBKBUS010000364.1:0-2481 GCA_046290035.1 Brevundimonas sp. | reverse complement strand
CTCGGCCAGCCGACCCACAGGGCGCGATGCGGCGACCATTCGGCGGGGACGGGGGTGATCTTCGGGCGGGGGTGTCCTGAAAGACGGAAGACGGCCGCGCCAGATAGACACGGCGGGTCCCGACTTCAACACGCAGCAGAAAGGGCGGCCCGTTTCCGGACCGCCCTTCCCTGTTCCTGGGTTGTCTTGGAGCCCTTAGAAGGCCGCGCGCAGCGAGACCATCGTCGAGGACGGCGCCCCGAGCTGGTACTGGGCGGTTCCGCTGGTGCTCGTCGCGATGTCGGCCAGATACTTCTCGTTGAAGACGTTGGTCATGTTGAGCTGGATCCACCAATCCGGCGCACCCATGCTGGTCAGGGTGTAGCGGACGTCGACATCCCACACGTCATAGGACGGGGCCACTTCGGTGTTGATGTCGTTGGAGAAGCGGTCGTCGACCCACTTGCCTTGCAGACCGAAGTCGAAGTCGCCGATCGAATAGTCGATGCGACCGGCGTACTGCCACGTCGGGGTCTCGACCAGCCGGTTGCCGGCCGTCGGCAGGAACACCGGAACGCCGCCCGAAGTGCCGTTCGGCAGGTCGTTCAGCACCTCGCTCTGGGTGTAGGTGACCGAGGCGTAGACGCTCAGACCCTCGAAGGGCGAGAAACCGAGCTGGCCGTCGAAGCCCTGCAGGGTCACTTCGCCGATGTTGCGGGTCAGGAACAGACCGGCCGCCTCGTCGAAGGTGCGCAGGATGCGGTTCTCGTAGTCCGTCCGCCACAGGGCGAGCGAGCCGATCAGGGTGCCCGTCTGGTAGCGGTAGCCGAGGTCGTAGGACTTGGTGGTTTCCGGCTCCGGGTTGACGTCGACCACGTCGTAGAGGTCGTCGGTCCGCGGGGCGCTGAAGCCTTCGGCATAGCTGGCGTACACCGACTGGTTGTCCATGAACTCCCAGGTCACGCCGGCGTTCGGCAGAACCGCGTCGTACTTCTTCTCGAACGAGCGCGGCACGCCGTACTCGTTGTTCGCGTTCGTGTTGAACGGGCCCGACACCGGGAAGGTGACGAGACCGTCGTTGTCCACGTCGGCGCCGACCTGGGTCGTGCAGAACGCGTTGAACGTGTCGCGCTGGTAGCAGTAGTTGTTCAGCTCGCGGTCGAAGAACGGCGCGCGGACACCCAGCGACACATCGACGGTGTCCATGAAGGTGCCGCGGTATTCCAGGGCGACCTGGTTCAGCTGGGCGTAGGACAGCCGGTCACGGCGACGCAGGACGGTGCCGTCCGGCAGCTCGACCGGTCGGCCTTCACGGCCGCCGAAGACGTTCTCGGGCGAGCCGTCCGGGTCGAAGCGACCGACCTGGCCGGTCTGGCGGTGACGACCCCAGTCCCACGTGTAGGCGGCGCGCAGAGAGTGGTCGTCATTGATGCGCCAGATCAGCGAGCTGGTGACGCCGTAGCGGTGGGTATTGGTAGTGTTCGGGGTGTAGAGAAGCACCTGGTCGAGGATGTCGCCATCGTCGTTCAGGTCGACGCCCGGCGCGCCGGAGTTGCCGCGCAGCTGGAGGTCCGTTTCGCGGAACAGCTGGCGGCCGCCGCCGTTGGCCAGGACGTACTGGAACGACGGATCGATCGTCAGGCGCAGGTTGTCGGTGAGGGTGAAGCGCGACGAACCGCGGATGTTGCCGGTGTTCGACGGGTTGATGCTGTTGCGATAGGTGCCGCAGTTGCGATCAGCCTGGGCGCCGGGGCCGCCGACGGTGCCGAGGTTGCCGGGATTGGTGAGGACGCCATTGACGAACACCGCGCAGTCACGGGCGTTCGAAATGTCGTAGGCGTCGCCGGCGTTGAAGTCCGACAGCCTGACGCGCGAGGTGAAGCTGTTGCGGTTGCGGTTGTAGTGGCCGGTCAGCGAGACGAAGTCGCCGTTGTCGCCGATCGGCTGGTAGATGCGGCCGTTGTACTGGGTCTTCTTGACGCCGCCCGGATCCTTGAAGTGGTCGTACTGGGTGTTGGAGTAGGCGAACCAGGCCTCGGTGCCCCAGGGGCCGACCTCGCCCGTATCCAACAGCGCGAAGATGCGGCGGTAGTTGTCGGAACCCAGCGACGGCTGGATGATGACCCCGAACTCGTCACGCGTACGGCGGGTCAGATAGTTGACGGTGCCGCCGGTGGCCGAGGCGGTCGGGCTGTCGACGTCGGTGGTGCCGAGGTTGACGTTGGCGCGCTCGATCAGCTCGGGGTCGAGCTGCTGGTTCGAATAGATGGCGTAGTTGCCGGTGTCGTTCAGCGGGATGCCGTCCTGCGTCAGCGAGACGCGGGCCGCGTCGAAGCCGCGGATGGTCAGGTCGCCGCCCGACGAGCCGTAGGCGTCGTTGTTGGTGAAGTTGACGCCCGGCAGCAGGTTGATCGAGGCCAGAATCGACTGACCGGCCGATTGCGTGCTGATGAATTCCTCGGTGATCGAGGCGCGCGACTTCGGCGCGGTCTCGGCGACGAT
>JBKBUS010000019.1:0-11431 GCA_046290035.1 Brevundimonas sp. | reverse complement strand
CCTGAAGGAGGTCGGCGCCTCGCTGGCGCTCGACGACTTCGGCACCGGCTTCTCGTCCCTGACCTGGCTGGCCAAGCTGCCGTTCGATACGCTGAAGATCGACCGCTACTTCGTTCTGACGATGGACAAGGACGAGGGCTCCGAGAAGATCGTCAAGTCTGTGGTCAATCTGGGCCGCGACCTGTCGCTGGAGGTCGTCGCCGAGGGGGTGGAGAACGCCGATCTCGCCAAGCGGCTGCTGCAGGCCAGCTGCCACTACGGACAGGGGTTCGGTTACGCGCCCGCGCTGCCGGCCCAGGAGGCCGAGGTCTATCTGAACGAGTCGCTGGCCGACGGGGCCGCGCCCATCAAGGCGCGCTCGGCCTAGAGCTCAAGCGCGTCCGGCGTCGCTGGACAGCCAGGCGGCGTCGACCCCGATCCGGGCCAGGGCGCGGGACCATTTGGTGTCGTGGTCCTCGTCGAAGATCAGGTCGAGGTCGGCGTCGGCGGTCAGCCAGACGTTCTCCGCCAGCTCCTCCTCGATCTGTCCGTCGCCCCAACCCGCGTAGCCGAGCAGCAACACCGCCCGGCGCGGGCGCTTCACCGGATCGGTCATGGCCGCCAGCGCTTCGCGCGTCGCGGTGACCGCCAAGCCCTCCCCGAAGGGCACCGAGGCGTCCTCGGCCATCCAATCGTCGGTGTGCAGCACGAAGCCTCGCTCGCGCTCGACCGGGCCGCCGACCAGCACGTGCCGGTTCGGGGCCGCGCCGCCGTCCTCGACCGCGAGCTTCTTCAGAACCTGGGCCAGATCCACCCCCGGCGCCGGGCGATCTATGCGCAGGCCCATTCCGTGGTCGGGCCCGTGGGCGCAGACCAGGATCACCGCGTGCTCGAAACGGGGGTCGCCGATGCCGGGCATGGCGACCAGCAGTCGACCGGCGAGGGAGGTGAACGTGCGATCGGACGGCTCGCTCATGGGCGGATGATCGGGATTGCCGCCCCAAAGCGCAAGCGTGACTTGGCCGCATTGCGGGAAAAGCCTATCTGCGCAGCGAACCGAACCCGGCCGCACGGGTTCAGCCCATGACCCCGAACGGAGCTCCCATGACCCTGAAGATCGGCGACCGCCTGCCCCCGGCCGTGTTCACCACCCCGACCGCTGACGGCCCCAAGCCCGTCAGCGTGGACGACGTGTTCAAGGGCAAGACCGTGGCCCTGTTCGCCGTGCCGGGCGCCTTCACCCCGACCTGCTCGGCGCGCCACCTGCCCGGCTTCAAGGAGCACGCCGCCGAGCTGAAGTCCAAGGGCGTCGACGCCATCGCCTGCGTCTCGGTCAACGACGCCTTCGTCATGGGCGCCTGGGCCAAGGATCAGGGCGTCTCCAACGACGACGTCATCATGCTGGCCGACGGCAACGGCGAGTTCACGAAGAAGCTCGGACTGTCGATGGACGCCTCCGGCTTCGGCATGGGCGAGCGCTCGCAGCGTTACTCGGCGCTGGTCCGCGACGGCGTGATCGAGCAGCTGAACGTCGAGCAGGGCGGCGAGTTCAAGGTCTCGTCGGCCGAGCACTTGCTGACCCAGCTCTGATCCTCGCGCGGACGCTCGCGACGCGGTCCGCCGCGGCTTGGGCGCGAGAGGGTATCGGGCGCGGATGACCGACGTCTTCACCCCGGACAAGCGCAGCGCCGTCATGCGGCGCGTGCGCGGCCGCGACACGGGGCCGGAGCTCGCCGTGCGGCGGGCGCTGCGCGAACTCGGCGCGGGCTACCGGCTGGGCGGCTGGGGGCTGCCGGGCCGGCCCGACGTGGTCATGCCGGGTCGCCGGCTGGCGATCTTCGTGCACGGTTGCTTCTGGCACGGGCACGACTGCCGGCGCGGCGCGAGGGCGCCCCGGGCCAACGCCGCCTACTGGACCGAGAAGATCGGGCGGAACCGCGTCCGCGACGAGGCCGCTTTGAGCGCTCTGTCGGCGCTCGGCTGGCGCGCCGAGGTGGTCTGGGAGTGCGAACTTAAGGCCGACCTTCGGGCCCGGCTGGAGCGCCTTCTCAACGCCTAGGCGGCGGCGCTCTCGGCGGATGCGCCGTCCTCGGCCTCCATCAGCACGTGCTGCAGCGCCCCGAGCAAGGCGGGCGGCGTCAGCGGCTTGGAGACGAAGTAGTTCATGCCGGCCTTCATGCAGGCGTCGATGTCTTCCGGAGCGGTGTCGGCGGTGACGGCGATGACGGGGGTGGCGCGGTTCAGCCCCTCGGAGGCGCGCAGCCGCCGGGTCGTCTCGCGTCCGTCGAGCTCGGGCATGCGCACGTCCATGAAGATGACGTCGAAAGCCTGACGCGCGCACGCCTCCAGCGCGGCCATGCCGTCGGCCGCCATCTCGATCTCGCAGTCGATCGCGCCCAGGATCAGCTGGACGGCGCGGCGGTTGATGTCGTGGTCGTCGACGACCAGCACCTTGAGGGGCGAGGGCGCCTCTTCGGCCGAAGGCTCTTCGGCGGCTTCGATGACCTCGACGGGCTCGGGCGCCGTCTCCTCCGGCGCGGGTTCGGCAAGCTCGATGGTGGGCCGCGCCGGCGGCGTGACGGAGCCGGCGAGCGCGCGGGTGATCAGGCCGCGGCTGGTGTCGTCGGGCCTCGCCATCTCGTCCCGTCGACGCTCCGCGGGCTCCAGCCGCAGCGAAAGCGTGAAGGTGGCCCCCTCTCCCTTGGCGCTTCGAACGGTCAGCCGACCTCCCATGAGTTCTGCGAGGTCGCGGCTGATCGCCAGGCCCAGCCCCGTGCCGCCGTGGCGGGCCGATACGCCGTCCTCGGTCTGGTCGAAGGGTTCGAACAGGCGCGCCAGCTGCGCCTTGTCCATGCCGGGCCCGGTGTCGGCGACCTCAATGACGATCGCATGCCCGCGCGGCTCCTCGGCCCAGCTGCGGATGCGCAGGGTGATCGACCCCTCGCCGGTGAACTTCACGGCGTTGGAGATCAGGTTGTTCAGGATCTGACGCAGGCGGGTCTCGTCGCCACGGACCCAGGCGGGCGCCTCCGAGGCCCCTTCGACGCGAAGCTTCAGCCCTTTCGCCGCCGCGGCCCGCTGCCAAAGCCGCAGGGTCTTGGCCAGGCAACTGCGGAGGTTGAAGTCCTCCTCCGAGATGGTCATCCGGCCCGCGTCCAGCTTGGCGTGGTCCAGAAGGTCGTCCAGCAGCGACTTCATCATCAGGCCGGCCTGGCCGATCAGGGCCGCGTTCGAGCGGGAGGCTGCGCTCTGCGCGTCCCGCTCCAGCTCCATCGCGCCGGTCAGGATCGCCGAAAGCGGGGTGCGCAGGTCGTGACCCACGGCGGCCAGGAAGGCGCTGCGGGCGTCCATCGCGCGTTCAGCCTCCTTGCGGCGGGCCTCGGCCTCGAGCCGGGCCGAGGCCTCGGCCTGACTGGCGCGGTTCATCCGCGCCCAGGTGTTCAGGCAGTAGGCGGCATAGACCATCAGCGCGATGGTGGTCGCCATGACGAAGGTGCCGTCCGAGCCCCAGGCCGTCATCATCATGGGAATGACCGCCATATAGGCCATCTGCGGCGTCAGGGCCGCGCCGAGAACCAACGGGGACCGGGGCGACGTGACGATCGCATAGACCGCGCCGGAGCAGACGATGATCGCGGCGCAGATCCCGCCCATCGCGCCCCCATAGAGCCACAAGGGGATCGACAGGCTGCTGAAGGAGGCGGCGTTGAGCGACACCGCCAGCGTCCCCACCGCCAGGCGCCAGCGCGGAAGGCCGTTCCGGCCCTTGTCCGCCACCGGCCAGAAGGCGCTGAGCTCGAGAACCTGGACGAGCAGATAGGCGGCCGCCCAGGCGAGGGTGAAGGTCCAGCCCAGCACGGGCGAGAAGATGAGGGCGCAGGCGCAGCCCATGCCGACGCGTTGCAACAGCGCGCGGCGGCGCTCCCGCACTGCGCCGACCCAGGGTTTTTCCGTCTGCAGATAGCTGGCGGCCATGCGTGGCGGGGCTCCCACGATCCGTCGCCCAACCCGGCCCGGACCTTCCCGCCAGTGTGGCCCAGAGGCTCCTAACGTCCGGTCAACGGGACGGGATCGCCGCCGTCACGTCCGGCAGGCCCTGGCGATCCAGCGCGGCCAGGAGTTGACGCTTCAGGCGCGTCACAAGCCCCGGCCCCTCGTACACGAGGGCGGAATAGACCTGCACCGCCGAGGCCCCGGCGCGCAGCCGTTCAAGGACGTCGTCGCCGGTCTCGACGCCGCCGGCGGAAATCAGCACGAGCCGTCCCGCCGAGGCCTGGGCGGCGATCCTCAGGGCCTCGATCGCCTTTGGCCGGAGCGGCCGGCCCGACAGGCCTCCGGTCTCGCCGGCGTGGGCCGATGTCAGGGTCGCTGGACGATCCAGGGTGGTGTTCGAGACGATCAGGCCGCTCAGCCGGTGGCGGACGCCCGCCTCCACGATCTGGGCGATCTCGTCCGCCGACAGGTCCGGCGCGATCTTCAGGAACACCGGCGCCGCGTCCGTCCCGCGCGCTTCGGCGACGCGACCGAGCAGGTCGTCGAGCGCGGCTTCGCCCTGCAGCGCGCGCAGGCCGGGCGTATTGGGGGAGGAGACGTTGACGGTGAAGTAGTCGGCCGCGCCCTTCAGCCGCTGGAGGCCGGTCACATAATCCGCCGCACGGTCCTCGGAGTCCTTGTTGGCCCCCAGGTTGGCGCCGACCACGAGCCCCCCCGGCCGGCGCGAAAGATTGGCGGCGAATGCCTCGAGACCAAGGTTGTTGAAGCCCATGCGATTGATCACCGCGCGGTCCTCGCTCAGCCGGAACAGGCGGGGCCTGGGGTTGCCCGGCTGCGCGCGGGGCGTCACGGAGCCGCACTCGACGAAGCCGAAGCCCAGGCGCGCCAGGCCCTTCAGCGCCGCCGCGTTCTTGTCGAGCCCGGCGGCCAGTCCGATGGGATTGGGCAGCGCCAGCCCCGCGACGGTGGTCGCCAGGCGGGGATCGTCGGGGGGGGAGGGCAGGGCGAGGCCCGCCTTCAAGGCCGCCAGGGCCAAATCGTGGGCCGTCTCGGCGTCGAGGCGCCGGAGCGCGGCGGTGGCGACATCCTCGAGCCTCACGCGGCGGGCCCTTCGAGCGTCACGGCGCCGTCGGCGGCCACCGACAGGGTGCGAACGCCTACGACGGCCCCGATCGACAGCGGGGCGTACAGATGCGGGAACAGGTCCCCCCCCCGGGAGGGCTCCCAGCGCAGACCCTCGACGCGGCCCAGATCGACCTCGATCAGCATCAGGTCGGGCCGCCCGGCGTAGTGACGGCGCGCCGTCTCGCTCACCTGGGGCTCGGTTGACAGGTGGATGTACCCGTCCGCGAGATCGACGGCCGATCCGGCGAAGGATCCCGTCGCGCGCCAGTCCAGCCAGTCGTCGACGCTGAGTATCTTGAACGCCGTGCGGCTCACCCCTCGGCCCCGCCGCCGAAGGCTTTGGGGGTGAAGAAGCCGTCGTAGGCGGCCCGGCCGGCCGCATCCATCTGGAACACCGCGGCGGCGCCGGTGGGGAAGCCTCCTTCCAGCCGTTCCAGGATGGCCGGCGAGGCGGCGCTCTCGACCAGCAGGTCTCCCGCCAGGAGCTGAATCCCTGGATTGTGGGCCAGCACGAGCAGCACTCCGGCGGTGTCCTCAAGATCCTCGACGAAGGCGCGGATCGTCTCCGGCTCGGCGTTGTAGAGGCGGGCCTCGACCCTGAGGTCGACGTCGCCGAAGGCCTCGGCCATCTCCTCCCAGGTTTCGCGGGTCCGGGTGGAGGACGAGACCAGCACCACGTCGGGGCGGATCCCCCGCTGGGCCAGTTCGCGCGCCATCAGCCGGGCATCGGTTCGGCCGCGCTCGGTCAGCGGGCGGTCGCGATCGTGACCTGACCCGGCCTGCCGCTCGGCCTTGGCGTGCCGCATGAGGATGAGCTGGCGCATGGCGGCCCTTTACGGCGCTTCGGGGCCGGCGTCCAAGGCCCGGTGCTGACGAGTCGCCGCCTGGGGAGCCAGCACCCCGGCGGGCCTGACCGTCTCCACCGCGCCGCTGGGGCGCACGCGGGCGTACGCCTGCCGCGTCGCCTCAAGCAGGATCACGCCGGCGGATCCCGGAATGACCCGGCGGCCCACCTGTTCAAATCCTTCGGCCCAACCCAGCAGGGGTCGCCATGGCGGAACATAGAGGGTCTGGGACCAGGCCGTCGGCTCCAGCCCGGCCTGGCGCACCAGACGCTCCAGCTGGCGTCGGGTGAAGGGCCGGCCGTGGCCGAACGGCGTCGATTCCACACGCGACCACAGCCCGCCGCGCGCCGCCGCCGCGACGATCAGCCGTCCGGCCGGCGCCAGCGCCCGCACCGCCTCGAGCAACAGGCCGTCCGGGTCGCTCGCCTCCTCGAGCGCATG
Organism: Brevundimonas sp.; assembly: GCA_046290035.1. Lineage (GTDB taxonomy): Bacteria > Pseudomonadota > Alphaproteobacteria > Caulobacterales > Caulobacteraceae > Brevundimonas. Next base: position 5,048 of record JBKBUS010000019.1, on the reverse strand, counting down.
CACGATCAGGATTCGGTCGAAGGCGCCGGCGGCGAAGGGGAGGCGGGTCTCGTCGACGAGGACGGCGCGGTTGCGCTGCACGCCCGGCCAGGTCTCGACCCCCTGACGGCCCGGCATGGCGGCCACCTGACGGCGCGCGCCGACGAAAAGATCCAGCCACGGGGTGGCGTAGCCGAGCCCCAGCACGTCGCAGCCGTTCGCCTCGCCCCAGGCGTCCTCCAGCCTCCGCGCCAGCAGGCGCCGGACCAGCGCCCCGGTCGGCTCGCCGTAGAAGTCGCGAAGATCTTCGACGCTGCGTCGCATGGGCCGAGCATAGGCCATTCGCGCCCCGGCCGGTATGGTGGTCTCATGACGCTCCAGATCCGCCAGTTTCCTTGCCTGTCCGACAACTACGGCTTCCTGCTCCGCGACGCGGAGACGGGTCTCGTGGCGTCGGTGGATGCGCCCGACGCCGACCGCATCTCGCTGGAGATTCAGGCGGCGGACTGGGACCGCCTCGACTTGATCCTGAACACCCACTGGCATCCCGACCACGCCGGCGGAAACGCCGCGCTGAAGGCGCGCTGGGACTGCGAGATCGTGGGTCCGGAGGAGGTCCGCAAGGCCGCGCCGCTCGATCGTGTCGTCGACGAGGGCGACGGGGTCCGGCTCGGCCGGGCCGAGTTCGAGGTCATGGCGTTGCCGGGCCATACGCTCGGTCATGTCGCCTATCTGGATCGCGCGGGGCTGAACCTGTTCAGCGGCGACGTGCTGTTCGCCCTGGGCTGCGGCCGCCTCTTCGAGGGTTCGCCGGAGCAGATGTGGGAGAGCCTGTCGCGGCTGGCGACCCTGCCGGACGCGACGGTGGTGCACTGCGCCCACGAGTACACGGCCTCGAACGCCCGATTCGCCCTCACGCTGGATGATCGACCCGAGATGAAGGCGCACGCCGAGGCGATCTTCGCCGCCCGCGACCGGGGCGCGCCGACCGTGCCGACGACGCTGGGGGTCGAGCGGCGCTTCAATCCCTTCCTGACGGCGGGGAACGCGGCGACCTTCGCGCAGAGGCGCGCGGCGAAGGACGCCTTCTGAGGCGGGGTCAGCCGGCGGCGACGGCGCGGACGATTCGGGCCGACGACGGGCGCCCGACCGGGCCCCGCGCGGGCTGGATGATGATGCGCAGCGTCTGGCCCTGCATGCTGACGTCGGCGCGGTCGCCGATCAGGATCAGGATGCGGCGGATGCGCGAGGCGCGGCCCCTCAGGTTCTCGGCGCGGGCGACGCGGGCGATGGCCTCGACCGCCACGGCTGCGGTCTCGGCCACCTGGGCCTCGGAGCCGGGCAGGACGTCCGGGGCGTCGATGACGACGGTGCGCCCCAGCGCCCGACCGGCGAGGCCGCTCTGGCGGATCAGGGCGCGGGCCAGGTCAACCGGGGTGATCGGCGCCGGCCGCAGCGGCTCGGCGTCGCCGGCGGGCGAGACCGGCGTGCCCTGCGGCTGGCGGGTGGTGTAGAGGGTCATCCCTCCGTCGGGCGTGATGCGCAGCACCTCGTCGCCGGCGTCGGTGCGATAGATCACGTCGCCGCGCGGGGCGGGGGAGGGCTGCAGCGCCCAGGTCTCGGCGGAGTTGTCGAAGCGGAGAAGCGGCCGCGGCCCGGCCGTCCGGTCCAGCACGAAGCTGACGCCCTGCTCGGAGACGTAGCGGCCCGTGGGCGGCAGGTTGCGGCCGAAGACCCGGTCGCGCAACGACTGGCTCTGCTGATCCTGGAGGTTGGCCCGGGCCTGGGCCCAGACCGGCGTCGCGGTCAGCGCGGCGCCGAGGACGAGGACGCAGGCCAGGCCGTTCAGGCCCGGAGACGTCACCGTCCGGCTCAGCGCGTCAGCTCCCATGCCCGAGGCAATGCGCTGGACGCGCGGCGGATTTTTGGCAGAGCGGACTAGCCGACCAGATACTGACCGCCGTTCAGTGAAAGCGTACAGCCTGTGACATATCCGGCACGGTCGCCCGCCAGCCAAGAGACCATGTCGGCGATCTCCTCGCCCTTGCCCAGGCGGCCGACCGGCACTTGGGCGATGATGCCCTCCAGCACCTTCGGATCCATCGCCCCCACCATCTCGGTGTCGATATAGCCTGGCGCGATGCAGTTCACCGTGATGCCCTTCCTCGCGTTCTCCAGCGCCAGCGCTTTGGTGAAGCCGATCATCCCGGCCTTGGCGGCGGAATAGTTGGTCTGGCCGATCTGGCCCTTCTGGCCGTTGATCGAGGAGATGTTGACGATCCGGCCCCAGCCCCGGTCGCGCATGCCGTTGATGACCTGTCGCGTCATGTTGAACACGGAATCCATGTTCACCCGGATGACGTCGGACCACTGGTCGTGGCTCATCTTGTGGAAGAAGCCGTCGCGCGTGATGCCGGCGTTGTTGACCAGGACATCGACGGGGCCGAGCTGGGCCTCAACCTCCTGAACGGCGCGGGCGCAGTCGTCGAAGTTGCCGACGTTGCCCTTCACCACCATAACGCCCAGCTCCCGGGCGGTGGCCTCCGCGGCCTCGGTGTTGCCGGAGTAGCCGGCCGCGACCCGGAAGCCGTCCTCATGCAGGCGTTGCGCGATCGCCTTGCCGATGCCGCGCGTGCCGCCCGTCACCAGAGCCACCTTGGCCATGTCCGTCTCCGTCCCAGATAGGCCCCGACTGACGCGGGGTTCGCGAGGGACGTTAGCCGTCCTCGCGCCGGAGGAGAACCCGGCTTCAGCCGCCCCAGTCGCGGAAATGCTTGGACAGCTTCAGCCCCTGACGCTGGTAGTGGCTGCCGCCCTCGCCATAGAGGCGGTCCGGGCGCTCGGTCAGCGGCTCATAGACCAGCCGGGCGACCGTCTGGCCGTGTTCCAGCAGGAAGGGGGTGTCGTGGGTGCGGACCTCCAGAACGCCCTTGGAGCCCGCTCCGTGCGCCTCGTCCACGCCGAAGCCGGGATCGAAGAAGCCGGCGTAGTGCACCCGGAACTCGCCCACCGAGGGATCGATCGGCGTCATCTCGGCGGCCTGATCGACGGGGATCTCCACCGCCTCGCGCGAGGCCAGGATGTAGAACTCGCCCGGGTCCAGCAGCAGTTCGCCGCGCGGGGCGTAGAGCGGCTCCCAGAACAGCCGCGGGTCGTGGCCGTCGATGTGGTCCATGTCGACGACGCCGGCATGGCGACGGCCCCGAAAGCCGATGATCGCGCCGGGACCGCCGTCCAGATCCACGCCGACGCTGCGGGTCTCGAGCTTCGGCGGCTCGCCGGTCTTGAGGCGCAGCTGGTTCAGTCGCGTGCCGGGCCGCACCAGGATGGAGAAGGTCTGGGGCGCCACCTCGAGATACAGCGGCCCTTCATAGCCCTCGGCCACGTCGTCGAAGCCGGCGCCGGCGTCGGTCAGCAGCCGCACGAAGACGTCCACCCGACCCGTCGAGCTCTTTGGATTGGCGCGGGCGTTCAGGCCCTTGGGCAGCCTCAGCCGCTCCTGCAGCCGCACGATGTAGACGCAGCCCTTCTCCAGCACGGCGCCGCCCGTTAGTTCGAGCTTGTGCATCACCACGTCGGCGATGCGGGTCTCCACGCGCCGGTCGCCCGGCAAGAACGAGGCGCGCACCCGCCAGGCCTCGTCGGACAGGCGCAGGTCGAGGCTGGCGGGTTGGACCTGGTCGGCGTCGAACGGGCTTTCGCTCTGGATCGCGCCCTGGTCGAGAAGCGCCTGGATCGCCTGGCGGGGCAGGATGCCGGGGAAGGAGGTCATGGGGTCCGATCGAAGCGGAATGCGGCTGTCCCGCTTGCCACGGCGCGGGGCGATCCGTCAAAGCGGAGGCAGGAGCCCGCCATGCACCGAGACCCCCCCTATGTCGCCGAGACCCACGGCATCGTCGTGCGCGTGCGGCCCAGCTATCTGGCGGGTCAGTCCGACCCCCAGGGCGGGCGCTGGGTCTGGGCCTATCAGGTCGAGATCGAGAGCCGCCGGCCTGACGTGGTGCAGCTGATGGCGCGGCGCTGGACCATCACCGACGCGCTCGGCCGGGTTCAGGAGGTGCGCGGGCCCGGCGTGGTGGGCGAGCAGCCCGTGCTGGGCCCCGGCGACCGGCACGCCTACGCCTCGGGATGTCCGCTGGGCACGTCCTCCGGGATGATGTCGGGCGCCTACTACTTCGCCGACGGCGCGGGCCGGACCTTCGAGGTCGAGATCCCCGCCTTCAGCCTGGACACGCCCCAGGCCCGGCTCCGTCCGAACTGACCGACGGAAAGGGAAAGGGCGGCGCCCCCTTTCGGGAACGCCGCCCTTGGCGATAGCTGCCGCGCTCAGTGAACGCCGGCCATGCCCTTCTTGAGGATCGGCGAGATCAGCAGAAGCACCGCGCCGACCGCCACGCCCGTAAGGCCGATGGTGCCAAAGACCGAGCCGTAGGTGTCCAGCGCCAGTTGGGGATTGGTCACAACCCCGGCCACCGTGTCGGTCGCTGTGGCCTTGGCGATCAGACCGGCGACGATGTGGGCCACCGAGCTGGACAGGAACCAGACCCCCATCATCAGGCCGACGACGCGCTCGACCGACAGCTTGGTGATCATCGACAACCCCACCGGCGACAGGCAGAGCTCGCCGATGGTGTGGAAGAAGTAGGTCAGGAACAGGAACAGCAGCGGCACCCGGAAGTCGGTGTTCGCCGCATTGTCGGTGGCCCAGGTCAGGACCAGGAAGCCCAGACCCACGAACACAAGGCCGAAGGAGAACTTGACCGGGGTGGAGGGCTCCATGTTGCGCTTCGCCAGCCAGACCCAGAGCGCGGCGAAGATCGGGCCGAAGATGACGATGATCGCGGGGTTGAACAGCTGAGTTTGGGCCGCGTTGAACCACGACGGCATGGCCGTGGACTGGTCGGCGAAGAGGCTGAGCGAGGATCCCGCCTGCTCGAACAGCGCCCAGAACAACACGGAGAAGAAGATCAGCACCTCGGCGACCAGCATACGGCTGCGTTCCGCGCCCTTGAGCCGGAACAGGGTGTAGCCGACCACGGCGATGAAGGTCGCCAGCGCCACGGGGATGA
>JBKBUS010000363.1:0-2504 GCA_046290035.1 Brevundimonas sp. | reverse complement strand
CGCGGACAGGGTCGGGGCCGTGGTCGTGCCGATCGCCTTCGTCTCCGAACACATCGAGACCCTGGTCGAGCTGGACATCGAATACGGCGAACTGGCCCACGAGCTCGGCGTCGCGCCCTACCTGAGGGTTCCCGCGGTGGGGACGACGGCGCCCTTCATCACCGCCCTGGCGGAAGCGGTCCTTCACGGCCTGTCGCGCACCGGCGTCGCGCCCTATGGTCCCGGCTGCCAGGGGGACTGGAAGGCCTGCCCCTGCCAGGCGGAGAACCGGGCGGTATGAGTTTCGAGGTCTTCAGCATCGTGCGCGGCCTCCATATCCTGGCGGTGATCGCCTGGATGGCCGGGATGCTGTTCCTGCCCCGCCTCTACGCCTACGACGCCGAACAGGCCGGCAAGCCCGAGCCCCTGCGGTCCGAGATGCAGGGCCTGCTGCGGGAGTGGCAGCGCCGCCTGCTCAAGATCATCATCAATCCGTCCATGACCGCCGCCTGGGTGTTCGGCGTCTGGATGATCCTCATCCATGTCTACGGCTTCGGCCAGGGCTGGGGCTTCCTCTTCCTGCCGTGGATGGCGACCAAGCTGCTGGCGGTCGTCGCCCTCAGCGGCTGGCACGGCTTCCTGGCCGGCGAGCTCAAGCGCATCAAGGCGGGGACCTCGACCCGCTCAGGCCGCTTCTGGCGGATGACCAACGAGGTCCCCTTCCTCATCGCCATCGTCGCCGTGCTCTCGGTGACGGTCGAATGGACCCTCGGATAGCCGACGACGCTTGACCTGGGGCGACCGGCGTGGTTTCGCTGGTCGCGAACCGATCCTGGCCCAGGGCTTGCGCCTTGCCGGACGGTCCCTCTCTTACAGCGACGCCTGCCGGATCGACCCTGCGGGACCCACGCCGCCCTCCCTGCCGGCCCCCGGGCCAACATAGCCAGCCGCCTCGACCCCGCTTTCGCGCGGGCGTTCTTGCGCGCACGCCTGAAGAAGATTTTCCATGACCGACGTCCGCGACACCGATCCGACCGCTCCCGAGGCCGAGACCCTCGACGGCGACCTGCCGACCAATGAGGTCGCCGCCGCCGACCTGCCCATGGTCGATCAGGAGGCCGGGGATGACGACGAGGACGAGGACGACGGCGAACCGATCGTCCCGAACGGCCGCATCACCCTCGCCGAGCTGAACGAGAAGACGCCGGCCGATCTGGTCGCCTTCGCCGAGGGTCTCGAGGTCGAGAACGCCTCCAACCTTCGCAAGCAGGACCTGCTGTTCGCCATCCTCAAGGCTTTGGCCGATGAGGAAGTCGAGATCATCGCCGACGGCGTGCTCGAAATCCTGCCGGACGGCTTCGGCTTCCTGCGCAGCCCGGACGCCAACTATCTTCCGGGTCCGGACGATGTCTATGTCTCGCCCTCGCAGATCCGGCGCTTCGGCCTGCGCTCGGGCGACACCATCCACGGGGCCGTGCGCGGCCCGCGCGAGGGCGAGCGCTATTTCGCCCTGCTCAAGGTCGACACGATCAATCTGGAAGACCCGGAAACGGTCAAGACCAAGGTCCTGTTCGACAACCTGACCCCGCTCTATCCGGAAGAGCGGCTCCACATGGAGATCCAGGATCCGACCCTGAAGGACCGGTCGGGCCGGGTCATCGACATCGTCGCGCCGCTGGGCAAGGGCCAGCGCTGTCTGATCGTCGCCCCGCCGCGGGTCGGCAAGACGGTGATGCTGCAGAACATCGCCAAGTCGATCGAGAAGAACCACCCGGAAGTCATCCTGATCGTCCTGCTGATCGACGAACGGCCCGAAGAGGTCACCGACATGCAGCGCACGGTGAAGGGCGAGGTCATCGCCTCGACCTTCGACGAGCCGGCCACCCGCCACGTCGCCGTCGCGGAAATGGTGATCGAAAAGGCCAAGCGCCTGGTCGAGCACAAGAAGGACGTCGTCATCCTGCTCGACTCGATCACCCGCCTCGGCCGCGCCTACAACGCCACCGTCCCGTCCTCGGGCAAGGTCCTGACCGGCGGCGTCGACGCCAACGCCCTGCAGCGGCCGAAACGCTTCTTCGGCGCGGCGCGGAACGTGGAGCAGGGGGGCTCGCTGACCATCATCGCCACCGCCCTGATCGACACCGGCTCGCGGATGGACGAGGTGATCTTCGAAGAGTTCAAGGGCACCGGCAACTCGGAGATCGTGCTGGACCGCAAGGTCGCCGACAAGCGCATCTTCCCGGCCATCGACGTGCTCAAGTCCGGCACCCGCAAGGAAGAGCTGACCACGCCGAAGGACCAACTGGCCAAGACCTATGTCCTGCGCCGCATCCTCAACCCGATGGGCCCGCAGGACGCGATCGAGTTCCTGATCGACAAGCTGCGTCAGTCGAAGAACAATGCGGACTTCTTCCAGTCGATGAACACCTGACGGCGGTATGGCCGCTGTTTCACGTGAAACAGGAGCAGGGCGATGAAGGTCAATATCGAGATCGAATGCGAGCCGGCCGAGGCCCGGGCCTTTC